>DATGUX010000133.1:0-4145 GCA_035300985.1 Fodinibius sp. | reverse complement strand
GCTGGCCAAGCTTACCGACGGCCATTTTACTGTTTTTAATACTGAGGACGGCCTGGCAGGCAATAAGCTCTATACCCTGCGTGCGGCTCAAAATGGAGATCTCTTTATTGGAACCCGCCACGGCCTGAGCATCTATAACGGGCAGCGGTTTTCCGGCATTGACGCGCCGTTCTTATCAAACAGCAGGGTGCTGTCTATCTACCGGGAAGAGGCAACCGGGGACTGGTGGCTGGGGACCTATGGAGAGGGCGTTTTTGAGTATGATGACGGCAGCATACGGAGGTTAACGGAGCAGGACGGGCTGGCCAGTAATATTGTCATAGCCATCGAGCAGGCGGCCGACGGGGCGCATTGGTTTGCCACTTATGGAGGTGTCAGCCGCTTTAAGAACGGTACCTTTACCAACTATACGATTCAGAATGGGTTGCCTAATAATGGAGTGCTGGATATTCTAAGGGATAAATCCGGTGATATGTGGTTTGCTACTTTCGGAGGGCTGGCACACTTTAAAAATGAAAAAATTCAATCAATAACAGCCGAAGATGGGTTGCCCGATGAGGTTTGCTATTTTATTGAGCAGGATGACCGCGGAATCTTTTGGATAGGAACCAATAAAGGCCTGGTTCGCTTTGACTATGCCGCTTATCAGTTAGGGGAACAGTCGCCGGAGCTTCGTCCATTCAAGCTGATGACCGAGGATCAGGGACTGGCAGGTAATGAAATGAATGCCGGCGCTTCCTTCAAAGACCGCAGCGGAAATTTGTGGTTCGGTTCAATGGGCGGACTTACCCAGTTAATTTCCTCCGCCGATATGATTAATAAAGCGGCTCCCCGTATTCATATAGAAAGCATCAACATATCGGGAGAGGAGATTCCAATTCAACGGGATCTGGAGATAGCCAGCAGCAACCGTAATATTACTATCTCATTTATCGGGATAAACTTTACCGCGCCCAAGCAGGTGGAGTACAAATATCGTCTGAAGAACTCCGGGGAAGGCTGGCAGACAACGAACAGGCGAGAGGTGCGCTATTCCGCGCTGATACCCGGCGAGTATACTTTTGAAGTAAAAGCTCAGAACAATGACGGGCGCTGGAGCCGGCAAAATGCGCAAATCAGTTTTGAGGTGCTGGCTCCCTTTTGGTTGCGCTGGTGGTTTATTGCGCTGGTGCTGTTGGCCCTGCTTGGCATTGTAGTGCTTTTCTACAACTATTACCGAGTCAGGAAAATGGTGGACATTGAACGCATGCGCGTGCGTATAGCCAGCGATTTGCATGATGATGTAGGATCAACACTAACGGAAATAGCCCTGCAATCGGACTTTCTGCAAACGATGGATGTAGATGATTCACTGGAAGAGTCCTTGCAGCAGATTGGCACACAGAGTCGTAAGATTGTATCCAGCCTCGACGATATTGTCTGGTCGATTGACGCCCGCAACGATACGGTAGGTGACCTTACCGACCGCATGCAGGATTATGCGAACAGCGTGCTGCCTAAAAAGAGGGTGCGTTACAGTTTTGAAGGCGATATGCAGGAAAAGCTTCAAGTATCCCTGAAAGAAAATGTGTATCTTATTTTCAAGGAGGCCGTAAACAATATTGCCAAGCACTCCAATGCCGACAAGGTTGAGATTAGACTCACGGCCGATGGAAGTTACTTTACGATGAGCATCAAAGATAACGGTAAAGGCAGCGGAAGCGGACGCAAGACGGGCCAGGGCCTGCGTAATATGAATATGCGTGCGAAACGAATTGATGCTGATATCACGTTTAGAAATAATGAGGGTTTTGAAGTACGTGTGTCAAACCGGAAGTGACCGAAAGGGCACTACCTGACAATAAATTCATTCAATTAGATACTTATGGCCGCTGTAGCCGGAATTGTTGAAGACAATAAAAAGATTCGCGATCTCATCCAGCGTTATTTGGATATGCAGGATGAGCTCAGCTGTCCAGTGGCCGTTGATTCTGTCGAGGAGATGCTGGAGTATCTTAAAGAGCATGCGGCTCCCGACGTTATCCTGATGGATATTCAGCTTCCCGGTATGTCGGGCATTAAGGGCATAGGTCTTATCAAAGAAAAGTATCCCGATATCGAAATTATCATGCTTACCGTCTATCACGATTCGCATAAGATATTCAAAGCACTGCGGGCCGGCGCCTCGGGCTATTTGCTTAAGCATACGTCGCTGCCGGAGATTAAAGAGTCGGTCCTCAAGCTGCTGGACGGCGGGGCCCCGATGTCGCCTCAGATTGCCCGCAAGGTGATCACTCATTTCCGGGAGGAAAACAATAAGAAAAAGGCAAAGTCCGATCTTACCCCGCGGGAGCATGATATTGTTAATGGCCTGGTGGACGGGTTGAGTTACAAAATGATTGCCGATCGGTATGATATTTCCATCGATACGGTACGGGCCCACATACGTAATATTTACAAGAAGCTGCACGTTAACTCTAAAGCGGAAGTAATCGCAAAATCGCTGAAGGGAGAAATTTAATGCCTCACATGATCATGTGATTGCCTGTGTAACTTGAAGAGCGTACTTTATAAATGGATTCTGGCTTGTAGTGCAATTGGGCCGGTACAGGAGCCGTTAAACTAAGCCAAAACGGAGATTATTATGAAACTTCTAAAAGCGTTGCTGTTAACCTTGTCAGCCGTATTATTGACGGGCTGCTATACGCAGTTGCAGTATACCAAATCGGCATCGCAGGGAAGATATTACGAAGATCAGGCGGAAGAAGAATATTATGACGAGGATTATATACCCGTTGAGTATAAAAACTATGATTATGCCGAGCGCTATGATGAATGCGCTTGTAATCCGTATAACCTAAATCTAAATTTTTACGGCTCCAGCTATTATCCTCACTCTTTTTATAATGGCTTTTATGGCAGCTATTATTCTCCCTACTTTTCTTCGAACTACTGGTCAATGAGTCCCCGCTGGCGTTGGAGTATGGGCTTTGGCTATCCAAGCTCTTTTGCCTTCTCATTTGGATGGGGGCGTCCTTTCTACCACAGCTTCTATAGTGGATTCTACAGCTATCCTTTTGGTTACTATTACCGCAGTCCTTTTGCCTATAATTACTACAACTTTTATAACTATAGTGGCTATTACGATAACATATACGACCAGCCCGACCGCAGGCAATATCGTCGCCGAAGTATCGGGACTAATCGAACGGACGTCAGGCGCAGCCGAAGCCGGGGCGACGAAAATCGCAGCAGAGTACGCAGCCGAAGATCTTCCTCTTCTGATAAGACCCGCGTACGCAGTCGTTCACGCAGTGATGATACCCGATCACGCTCACGCGGCTCGTCGGTAGATCGTCGCAGCCGTTCAAACGGCTCCGGTTCTGTAGGACGCAGCCGAAGCCGCAGTAGCGACAATAGTAGTGGCGGAAGAACACGCAGCCGGAGCCGCAGTGGTGACAGTGGTAATGACGGAAGATCACGGAGCCGCGGTAACGACAATCTTCATTCCCAAAAGGTAAATAGCCGCGATGACGTATCACCCAACCGCAGAAGCCGCGTAGGCTACCGCACGGTGAAGATCAGTGATAGTCAGCGACGTTCGCATATTCGAAAAATTAGTGGTAAGCGACCTCAAAAGATAAGAACCCGCTTGCAATCGAAAGATACTAACCAAGAGCTTCGCCGCCGGTTAAATGCTCAAAATAAGCGGGAGAGAAGCTCCAGAAGCAACCGCAGCAGTTTTTTGAAACAGCTTGAAAACGTATTCCAGGGCAAACCGTCGCGTGTGTCGAGCAGCAGCCGGTCATCAGGGAGCAGAACAGCGGTGCGCACAACACGGCCCAAAAGCAGAAGCAGCTCAACGATCAAGCGAAGCCGCAGTCGTACACGATCATCGGTTTCTCGCAGCCGGTCCTCATCCGGTTCCAAAAGCCACTCGCGAAGCCGATCATCACGTTCGCGCAGTCGCGACCGATAGACGGTTTGTTAATAAGCTATCTTGAGAAGACCCACTAAATTATTTCTAACAGCCCAAAATTGTCATGGATATGGAAGGTATATCAATAAAATGGCCGCTTTTACTTTTTTCCATTCTGCTGGGAACCGCTCTTGGCACGCAGGCGCAGACGACGGACGATGTGCTGCGCTACAGCCTCGAGTATCCC
>DATGUX010000132.1:0-6342 GCA_035300985.1 Fodinibius sp. | reverse complement strand
CCGGCACGGGCCTATCAGAAGGCTCACCAACGGTTGGTGGTGATAACGAATCCCTAGCTCCAAAAGCCGTTATAGACTGGCTTAATGGCCGGGCCAAAGGGTACACAACCGTGGATAGCAATGAAAAGGTCGAGGCCTACTGGTCCACAGGCAAGGTAGGTATGACCGGCACCTCCTACAATGGCACGCTCCCTTTAGCGGCTGCGACAACCGGCGTTGAGGGGCTTGAAGCCATCATTCCTGTGGCGCCCAACACCTCTTACTACCACTATTATCGATCTAATGGTCTGGTTCGATCCCCCGGAGGTTATCTGGGCGAAGACATTGATGTGCTGTATGACTTTATCCACAGCGGCAACCAAGAGCACGACGCCTATAGCGACTCCACCGTTCGCGATGTTGAGATGGCTGAGGGCATGGATCGCCTTACCGGTGACTATAACGACTTTTGGGCCGGTCGCGATTACCTCCATGACCTGAAACCGTTAAAGGCAGCCTTGTTAATGTCCCATGGATTTAACGACTGGAATGTGATGCCGGAGCATAGCTATCGAATCTATAAAGCGGCTAAAGAAAACGGAGTTCCTGCCCAAATCTATTACCACCAACAAGGACATGGCGGCCCACCCCCGCTGGAGATGATGAACCTTTGGTTTACCCGCTATCTGTTTGACGTTGATAATGGCGTTGAAAATGATCACTGGGCCTGGATTGTCCGTGAAGAAGATAAAAGGCAGGATCCAACACCTTATGAAGATTATCCGCATCCAGATGCCAAGCCGGTTACCTTTCACCCAACGGCCGGTGCCCCACAACAAGGTGGCCTAACGCTCCAGCAAACGAACGATCAGGGTACCGAATCGCTGATCGATAACTTTTCCTTTTCAGCCACTGCGCTGGCCCAGGCAGAGTGGACCGACCATCGCCTGATGTACGTGACGGAGCCGCTTCAGGACTCACTCCATATTTCGGGCGTGTCCTCAATAACGGTCAAACTTGCCAGTAGTCAACCGGCCGCCAACCTTTCGGTGATGCTGGTATCACTCCCCTGGAATGATGGACGAGGTACGGAAATCACGGATAACATTATCACCCGGGGCTGGGCTGACCCTCAGAATCATGAATCTCTCCGGGAAAGCGAGCCCTTAGAAGTTGGAAAGTTTTATACCCTTACTTTTGACTTACAGCCGGATGACCAAGTGATTCCACCGGGCCAACAAATTGGACTTATGATTTTTTCCAGCGACAAAAATTATACCCTACATCCTGACCCAGGAACAGAACTAGCAATCGATTTAGATGCTACCTCACTGACTTTACCTATCGTGGGTGGGCCAGCTGCCTTATGCCCCGGTACAAAATAAAAGCATACTTTCTGTTTAGGTACGAAGCATTATTTCCAAAAGGTCGTGTACATAAGTTACAACGGCAGGTAGTCATTTGATAAACAAGAGGAAATAAAATAATCGGGACTGCATATTTTAGTTGTATTGTTTTCAACGGTTCAGCAGATAATGATTTCCAAAGATATGCGAACGCAGCCAACCCTTGCTAAGTAGCATTATTCTAAGCACAGCTACCCTTAAAGCCTCGGTGCGAACTACCCGGGCTTTTTTTATTGTTGTATTATGGAATGGTGGCACCAATCTATTATATTTCATAGAACTATTAAATTTATAGATATGGCAGATATTATATTAGGCATTGATCCCGGCTCGCGCACCACCGGCTATGCCGTACTCACCGAAGCAAAGGGCATGCTGGTGGCTATGCGTTGCGATACCATCAGTATGGCGCAGATGGACGATCACTCTGATCGCTTGCAGCATATTTTCGAACAAATATCCAAAATTATCGCCTCTTTCAATCCTACCTCATGCGCCGTGGAAACGCCGGTATATGGCGTAGACCCGCTGGCTATGCTCAAACTCGGTCGCGCACAGGCAGCCGCCATGCTGGCTATCACAAATCACGGCAGCTCGGTAACCGAATACTATCCCAAACAGGTTAAAAAGTCGATTACCGGCAACGGCAACGCAAGCAAAGAGCAAGTAGCCTTTATGCTGGATAAAACCGTTAAACTGCCTGACGAAAAACTATCAAAAGATGCGACCGATGCTTTAGCAGTAGCCTGGTGTCACCTGATGAAGCAAAACAGTTTGCAGGGCAATCTTTCGCAATCTAACAGTAAGACACATCAAAATAACAGCAAGTCGAGCTGGGAAAGCTTTGTGACCAATAATCCGGATCGGATACGCTCCTAACCCAACTACCAATTTATGATTGCATATTTGAAGGGTACCATTTTCTCAAAAGCCGCTGATCAACTGATTCTTGACGTCCGCGATGTAGGTTATCAGCTGGAAGTTTCTACACAGACACTGCAACAACTTCCTTCTGAAAATGAGGAGGTTGAACTGTTGGTCTATCATCATATTACGGATAACGATCAGCGTCTCTTCGGCTTTATAACCCGCAACGAAAAGGACCTTTTTGAGCTGCTCATTACCGTTAAAGGCGTGGGGCCCAAACTGGGGCTCACCATTCTTTCCGGACTGCCCCCTCAAGAGATTACGGGTGCAATTGTTCAGAACGATAAATCCGCACTATCTCAAATAAAAGGTATTGGAAAGAAAACAGCCGGACGGATGATCTTGGAGCTCAAAGACAAGGTATCTGAAATGGTTGATGCCACTTATGCTGAGCAGACCACTTCGGCCTCCGGGAGTTTTAAAGAAGAGGCCGTATCAGCGCTGCAGTCGCTGGGTTTTAAGAAGCGGGACGCCCGTGAAGCGGTTAAACTGGCCGCAGCCAATGGACAACCGGCAAATAATGTCCAGGATTTAGTCAAAAAAGCCCTGTCCCAGCTCAATACATAACAATTATTTAACAGTCAGGGGGTTTTATTTGAAGCAGGCTCTTTGTAATATTGTTTCTGCCGTATAACTGACCATTTGAAGCACATATTACAATCAACCTTAGCGCCGTGACTGACCAAAAAACAATATTAGTTGTTGATGATGAGCAAGACCTGCTCGACCTTATTGAATACAACCTCAAAAAAGAAGGCTTCAATGTTCTGAAAGCTGAAGATGGACAAGAAGGCATCGAGGTTACCCAAAAATATCGCCCCGATCTCATATTACTGGATATTATGATGCCTAAAATGAACGGGCTTGAAGTTGTGGAGTGTCTGCGCAATGACGATAAGCTCAGTCATACGCCCGTTATTTTTTTAACGGCTCGCGGTGATGAGAAAACCGAAATCAAGGGGCTTAATAAAGGCGGTGATGATTATATCACTAAGCCGATTAGCACGAAAAAGCTGATATCACGCATTAAAGCCGTACTCCGCCGTTTCGAAGAGACCGAGGAGATGACCGACCATATTAAAGTGCACAATATTGTCATCGACAAAGATCGCTATATTGTCACACAGGGAGAACATGATATGCATTTGCCCCGCAAAGAGTTTGAGCTACTGTACTTTCTTGCCAGCAAAAAAGGCAAGGTTATGGATCGCCAAACCCTGCTTAATCAGGTCTGGGGCAGCGACGTCTTTGTGGTAGATCGCACTGTTGACGTCCATATTCGGAAGATTCGTGAAAAGATCGGCAAAGAATATATTGAAACTGTTAAAGGAGTCGGCTACCGTTTTAAGGAATGAAAAAAAATCTCTTTAATAAGCCCTCGCGTCTCTCCTTTCAAACGGCCCTCTATGCCGGACTTGGTACAGGTATCGCGGCCATTGCGCTGGGGCTCTTTATTACCCGCCTTTCCCTCGGCGCTGGGCTGCTTACTGGTCTGTTGCTGGGAGTTTTTACATTTCTTCTTGTTTATTATATCAGTTATCGCCTGCACACCAGACGCATGGAGGCACTCAACCGCATTATCCGGGATATCGCCCGCAAACAATTTGGAGAATATCAAGATATCAACCACGGCGGGCATGATGAGCTTGGCTATCTTCTTAAACAGACCATTCGTGCCAGTAAAACGGTTGAGCGTGAAATACAGCGGCTAAATCGCATTGAAAATTACCGGAAAGAGTTTATCGGCGATATTTCGCATGAGCTCAAAACACCTATTTTTGCTGTCCAGGGTTTTATTGAAACCTTGCTAAACGGAGCTCTTGAAGATGAAGAGGTTAACCGAAAATTTCTGGAAAAGGCTATGCGCAATGTTAACCGCCTCACCTACCTTACAAAAGACCTGATGGAGATATCCAAGCTCGAAACGGGAGAACTAAAATCAGATGTCCAGGATATTTACTTGGAAAATATCGCTTCCGAAATTGTAGAAAGCCTGCAGTATAAAGCCAAGAAAGAAGATATTTCACTTCAGACAAAAAATTTTGACGGCTCAATACCGGTCAGAGCCGACCGCAATCAGATCAAACAGGTACTTATCAACCTCACCGAAAATGCCATTAAGTATAATAAGCCCAAAGGTACGGTTACCATTGGCACCAAGCCCTTTCCCCAAAATGCCGCGAAAATACTTGTTTATGTCAAAGATACCGGCATTGGCATCGACCAGCAGAATATAAAGCGCGTCACCGAACGCTTCTTCCGAGTCGACAAATCACGCTCCCGCGAAAAAGGCGGTACCGGTTTGGGATTGGCCATCGTCAAGCATATCATGGAAGTGCATGGCGAGGATTTTTTTGTTGACAGCACGCCCAATGTAGGCTCAACCTTTAGCTTCACACTTACCCGGGTAAATCAGCCTCGCAACAAAAACAACCAATAACGTCTTATTTTATCAATGGATCACAATTCAACCGCCCTCTTTCTACTTACGGGCCTTTTCTCAGCCTGTGGCGCACGATCTGATCAGCTTGACAACAAAGATCAGCGAACTGAAGCCATGCTGGCCGCACTGAGTATCAGTCATCATTACCCGGACAGCCCTTTTGCCCAGTCTGCTGACCTCTACATCGAAATAATGCAGGAGCGCTATTTAGAGGATCAATAGACGACCGGCACACCATATAACCACCTAAGCTTAGACGAAATACAAGAAAAGCTTTTCAAAATTGATGGAATATTACCTACTTTTAGGCTCATTATTTATCATCATATAATATAGGTTTTATTATGCTGCACGCTGTTATCATGGCCGGCGGATCCGGCACTCGCTTTTGGCCACAAAGTACCAAAGAGCATCCTAAGCAGTTTTTAACCCTCTTTGGCGACCGTACGATGCTTCAAACTACGGTAGATCGGATAGCACAGCTCATCCCTGCCGAGCGTATTTGGGTCATTACCAACGATCGCTACGTAGATCTGGTCCAGCAGCAGCTGCCCGATATACCCTCTTCTAATGTTGTGGGCGAAGCTGTTGCCAAGAATACTGCTCCTTGCGTGGGCTTGGCCGCCGCACTTATCCAAAAGCAAGACAGCGAGGCTACCATGGTGGTGCTGCCTGCCGACCATCAGATCGAAGATACCTCCTCCTTTCTTTCTATCCTTAAAACGGCCGATGCCAAAGCCCGGGCCGGCGACAACCTGGTTACTATAGGCATCCAGCCCAGCCGGCCTGAAACGGGCTATGGATATATTGAGTTTGAAAAAGAATCTGCAGGTATTTATGAAGGACGGGAAGTAAAGAAAGTAATGCAGTTTCGTGAAAAACCCAATGCCGGAGCAGCTCAGGCCTTCTTCGAATCCGGGCACTTTCTGTGGAACAGCGGTATGTTTATCTGGAGTGTTGAGACGATCCTCAGACAGTTCCGTAAATACCAGCCCGAGATCTACGAGCAGCTTGAACTACTGGAAGAATCGCTCTCAGAAAAGGATGCTCCAAAAGCGGCCATTGATACTTTTTACCGGGCCTGCCCTTCTATTTCCATCGATTACGGTATTATGGAACCTTCTAAAGATGTTTTTGTCGTGCCCGGCTCTTTTGGATGGAACGACGTAGGGAGCTGGAAAGCCGTATATGAGCTCCGGTCCAAAGATGAAGCAGGTAATGTTATCGAAACGGATACGGCTGCACTTACCGGCTCTTCAAAAAACCTCATTCAGAGCAATAGCGGAAAAATGATCGCCCTTGTTGGTGTGGAAGGTCTGGCCGTGGTGGAAACAGATGATGCCATCCTGGTATGCAATATCAATGAGGCTCAGGGCGTCAAACAGATTGTTAACCAGCTTGATGAAAAGGATGAAACAAAAAAATTTCAATAATTGCTGTAACGAGTAAAACACAGATCCCGCTGCTTTTAAAGATTACCAAAAAAGCTGGTTGATATACATACAAGTGAAAAGCAGCATTGGCGATCGCACCTAAACGTAGCCGGTTACATCCAGTTTCTAATAGAAATCAACTGTAACCCTGTTT
>DATGUX010000131.1:0-6802 GCA_035300985.1 Fodinibius sp. | reverse complement strand
GTATAGAAGAAAAAATAGGCCATATCACTCCGACGCAGATCATTGAAAATCACTTTCCGGCGGCTCAAACGCCGGGCATCAGAAAGCGTATCTTCAAATTCTTTTTGGTTGAGGTGGTGCAGCAAATGGTTGGAAATTACAAAGTCGAAAGTACGACCCGTCTTATAGAGTTGGGAGGAGGAACTGTTGATAAACTCGATACTATCGGGTGTGCGAAGATGCTGTGCAAACTCAATGGCTCGTTTGTCGGAATCGATGGCGGTTACATCGAGGTTTAGATCATCCTCTCTGGCCCATTGTAGCAATTTTATGGGAATATCACCGCCGCCACAACCAATATCGAGGAGGTTGCTTGGCCTGTTTTTATGCAAAAAGGGACGTAATCGGCGAGCATAAATTTTTCTCCACTGAGAGATCAGGTTGTTAATGGTGGAAAACTGCCGATAAGTATTTTCCAGTTCTTTTTGGCTGCAGTCTGGGTCATCCATACGTTCCTTGACGGTGGTATTACGCGATGACAGAATGAGCGGCATATTAGGTTCCGTTATTCATTCTGGTGAGGAGTGCACTCTCGATTGTTAATCCCGGTCCAAATGCCATGGAGAGTACGGAAGCTTCGTTATTTGGCTTCGAATGCTTCAGAAGTTCAGCAAGTACAAATAATATCGTAGCGCTGCTCATATTTCCGTAATTGGCCAGCACCTCCCGCGAAGCACCCAGCTGATCGTCATGCAGGTCAAAATTGTGCTGTATTTTATCCAGAATGGCGCGCCCGCCGGGATGGACAGCCCAGTAATCTATCTCATCGCGATTGATTTTATGATTCTCGAAAAGGCTCCGGGTTGCTTCCTTGAGGTTTGTCTTAATCAGGTCGGGTACATAGCTTGACAGCACCATATCGAAGCCGGTGTCGCCGATAGTCCAGGCCATTTCCTGTTCGGTATCCTCTGCAATGGCGGTTGCCAGGCGATCGATCCGGTAGCCTTTACGGGCGGGTGGCCGGCTGCTGATGATCATGCCGGCCGCCCCGTCGGCAAAGACAGAAGCGGAGATTAGCTGGTCAGGTATTTCGGAATTCTGAAGATGTAGCGTACAAAGCTCCAGGCAGGCCACAAGCACTGTTGCATCAGGCTGAGCCTCGCAAAAAGAGCGGGCCATCTTCATGGCCGGAAAGGCTGCAAAACAGCCCATAAAACCCAGATGATATCGCTCGGTAGAGGGATCGAGCTTAAGCTCTTTGATGATTTCAAAAGCCGGTTCGGGAGCAAAAAAGCCCGTGCAAGATACCGTGATAACGTGTGTTATATCTGATATTCCAACCTCGGGGTTCTGCTCAATAGACTTCCGTGCCGCTTCAGTAAAAAGGGTTTTGGCCTCCCGGGTATAGTGTTCGTTACGTTTGCCGGTACTTGGAGCAGACAAGGAGCCACTTTGCTGAAAAAACAAGCGAGGATCGCCGTTAGCCTGAAAATCGTTAATCACGGTATGCCTTTTGTCAATACCCGATTTGGTATAGATGCGGTGAATGATCTTTTCGGAGACCTCCCGTTTAGCAACATATTTCTTCATCTGTTCCCGCAAAAAATCCTGTGTATGGGATTGTTTGGGGACTGCTGTTGCAATATTGTTAATATAGGTTGGCATAGGCTGCCCGCAAGAATTTGGGATTCATACAATAATACCCAAATTGAACGGAAAACATTCCGATAATTTTCTATGCGAGTCCCGAAAGATGTGATTTAAGAATGCTTAGTTTGTTTATAGAAACGCACATTATGTAATACAGCTGCAATCGTTAATCCGACAATGAGACCGATCCACAATCCTTGCGGGCCGACACCTTGTGTAATACCCAGGTAATAGCCCAGCGGAAGTCCTACCAGCCAGTAAGAAACAAAGTTGACTACCATTGGGAACTTTGTGTCTTTAAGTCCACGCAGAGCTCCGTAACTGCTAACCTGCAGGCCGTCAGAAATCTGAAAGATAGCGGCCATATATAGCAGCGAGATGGCAATCTCCTGCACGCCCGGGTCATCAGTGTACATACCCGTAATGAGATCGGGCAGTAGAAGCATTACCAGTGCCGTGATGGTCATACAAGAAGTGGCTAAAAAGATGCCGACATAGCCCCGGTGTCGTGCTTCAGCAATATCATTTCGTCCGGCTACGTGTCCCACACGGGTAGTAATGGCCGTTGACAGTCCAAATGGAATCATAAACATCATGGAAGAAAAGTTGATCGCTACTTGGTGTCCGGCCACGGCCATCATGCCGAGAGAGCCCATAAACAAGCTGACCAGGGCAAAGGTAGAGGTTTCCATCGTAGAGCTTAGGCCGATAGGTACGCCGATGTTAAAAATTTCTTTAAGATAGCTCCATTGAGGCAGGCGTAGTTTGGTAAAAATGTTGAAGCGCCGGTAGGGCTTGTAACGGGCCGTGAAGACAAGCATGCCGATAAACATGGCCATAGCTACCATAGAAGAGGAGTAACCGGTACCGGTAGCTCCGAGAGCCGGAAAGCCCAATTTGCCGTACATCAATACGTAGTTGCCGCCAATATTTACAATAACACCCAAAAGTGCAACAAACATACTCGGCTTTGTGGCCGAGAGGCCCTCGTTAAAGTAGCGTAGCACATAAAAGCCGAAGATCGGAAAAATTCCCCAAGACATGGCGTGCAGGTAGGCCATAGCCGGGCCAATAATTTCCGGCGCCACATCCAGCAAATAAAGGGCCCACTCCATATTGCGTAGCAAAAAGAAAAAGGGCAGAGAGAGAATCATGCTTAGCCAGAGCGCTTGTTGCGTGCTTCGGCCAATCTCCTTGAAATTGCGGGCACCAAAATGCTGGGCCACGATGGGGTTAATAGCCATGAGCGTGCCGGCCGCCAGCATAATGATGGGGTTAAGCAGCGCACCACCGATAGCCACCGCCGCCAGATCACCGGCCGAAAGATTCCCGGCCATCACCGTATCCACAAAAGTCATTGACATTTGTAAGATCTGAGCTATAATAATGGGGATGCCGATCCGAAGGGTTTGCCCGGCTTCCTTCTGGATGTTATATTTTTCAGATTTTAGATATGAAAACACTGTCTGTATTACTTTTTAGGAAGCGCAAAAGGTACTAAATATACGGCACAAAAGACAGGGAGTATTAAGTTTGTTTACTGCCTCCAAAGAGAGGCCAGGCATGCAAAATTTTTGGCGGTTAGAGGCCGTAATTAAGTTAGTATTTTATTCGTTTTTCTATATATATTTCTTGTTGCGAGCATTTATCGGTGACAGAATTAGGAGGCGGAAATAAACTATAAACTGGGAATGCGGCTTACAAAACCAAGAGACTGAGTCTGTGACTCTTTAAAAGACATGTCTTAACACTCGATAATTGATTTATTAACGGATAGTTATATAATCGTGTTTAGGTGTATAGAAAAAAAGAAGCCCCTTACAAGCCATTAGTTGTAATGATTGTTTGTATTACTTTTTTCTAAAATCCGGTCAAATGCTGAATGTAATGGTTAAAATAGTCACCTATGTGCTCGCCATGAGCAGCCTGCTCAGCTCCTGCGACCTGTTCGGCGGGCGCGGAGATGACCCTAAAGGCGGCGAGGTGGTCTGGAGGCTGGAGAATCAAAGAGAAAATCTTGTGGGTACTCAACCACTGATTAAGGACGGCAAGGTGTACTTTATACAGGATGGCTATTTAAAAGCCTATACTCTTGACAAAGGAAACCGGGTATGGCAAACACAAATAGTAAGCGAGGGCAACGGAGGCTATAATCACAGGCTTGTTGAAAGCGGGGATAAGGTGTTTCTGGATCAGGGTTTTGATATCCAGGCGCATTCAAAATCAG
The DNA here is from genome assembly GCA_035300985.1 of Fodinibius sp. Classification (GTDB taxonomy): domain Bacteria; phylum Bacteroidota; class Rhodothermia; order Balneolales; family Balneolaceae; genus Fodinibius. The sequence continues at coordinate 2,946 of DATGUX010000131.1, read as the reverse complement.
ATGGATCAATAGTCTGGGAAACGCAAGTGACTGATGATGCTGAGGAGGTATCCGGCATCGGAGAACCCATCATGAGCCAGGATGAGGACCATCTCTACGCCGGACGTAAAGGCTACGTGCTGCAGCTGCGCAAGCGTGACGGGCAGATTGTCCGCCGCTACCCGCTGGACCGGATGGTGCCTGAAGGGGTGCTTCAGGGTTCTACCGAACCGATCATTTCGCCCTTCGGCGATGGCATGCTGTATGTACCAACCAGTTATTGGGATCCTTCCGGTTCCTATCCGGAAGAAGCCAGCGGAGGCAATGTTTTTGCTTTTGATGCCTCAACAGGGGATCTTATTTGGGAACGGCAGATTATAGTGACGACCGCAAATCCCTATCCGGATGTTCCCGGCGATTCGTTGACCAGCAGTCCCAATATGTACGATGCAGAAGTGCAAGGTGATTTGCTTATTGTCTTAGCTGGATCGGCCGTGGTAGCTTTAGATCGGCTTACCGGAGAAAAGGTGTGGGAAAGCGTGTTTTCAGATGATGGTTTTGATGTCGGATTGGCAACTAATGAGCATGGTGTTTATATAGCTTCCGCCGGTTGGCATGCTACCGGACTTGATTTGGAAACCGGAGAAGAAATATGGCGCAGAGACATCACCTTCAGCAATACCAGCATTCCCACGGTGCAGGACGGGCGCTTCTATTTTAACAACTCCGGGGGCGGGGGCATCTGGGTGTTGGACACCGCCACCGGGTCGGTAATCTATCATAAAAATACGCCCAACCACGATCGGGACAGCTACGATGTGTATATCTCATCCCTCGGTGTGGGCGAGGGCTATATGGTGAACGTGGGAAGCAAGGCGGTGTACTGCCTGCGTGTGCCGTAGCTTTGTTGTTTGTCAGTTGGTTAGTTAGTCGTTAAGACATGTCCAAATTTTTGAAAATTTGGTATGTCTAATAAACGGGAGCAGAACTCCCTCAGAACGGTGATTTTGACTATTAATACCGCTATTAAAATAATGAGGAGGAGAACTATGACACATAAAAAATATGCATGGATGATACTGGCAGCTGCCGTGCTGCTAAGCTCTTGCGACCTGCTTGGAATCGGCGGCGATGATAAGAACGAAGAGTCCGGGCCTGCCCTGCTTTGGAAAATAAACGCGACGGGAGGGGCCATCGGTTCGCCTCCCATTATAGAAGATGAAAATTTGTATCTTAGGGGATTTGAACTGATGAAGGTGGGCCTAAAAGCCGGATCTAAGGAATGGACAGTTTTAATAGAAGAGGGAAGCAACTTGCCTGATTATCTGAAAAGAATGCTGGTAACCGGTCAGGCCGTTGTAGCAGGGCAACCGGAGAGGATTAAAGCTTTTCGTAAGTCAGACGGGCAGGTTTTATGGGAAATAGATACCGGCTTTTCCTTCAACGATGCCGAGCCTTCAGGAGCAGGTACCTTTTTGTTGGCATATACCTCCGGGCGCATATTTGCGGCCTATGAACAAGAGCTGATCGGCTTGGATACGTCAACTGGCAACCGGGAAGTAACCATAATGCTGGATGGAACCGGGCCCGGCAACCGGTCCAAAGAAATAACGGCCCTTACCGCCGGAAAAGGCGCTGCCCCGCTGCTGTTTGCCGCCACCCGGTATACTATCGATGATGGCTGGACGGATGAAGGAAGAGTAATAGCCCTCGATTCCCGAAATGGCCGCACAGTTTGGTCGGTGGAAGTCAGTGACACGCCCGACGACAATATTGCCCCGGCGCCGAGGGATCTATTGCTGGCTGACGGTTTGCTGGTAGTTCTTACAGGCTCCGGTGCAATAGCCCTTGAGCCTGCCAGCGGGAAAATGATGTGGCAAACCGCCCTTGATGAGGGCGGAAGCCGGTTGCTGGCAGGAGGGAATGCAATTTTTATAAATTCCTACTCAGGAACCATCTACCGGCTGGACAGCCGTAATGGAAGCGTGCAATGGAAGATTTCAGCTCTGGACAGTCCAGTGGGTTTTGATTTTGAGCCATTGGTTTGGGATAGCGGATACCTTTACTATCCCAATCTAAAAAGTAATGTTTTCGGTATCAGTATTATCGATGCAGAAAACGGCAAAACTGAACGTTTTCTGACTGCGTCGGATATCAGAAATGTGGAATTTGACTTTGGATTTATGGGCAGCATGTCGGTTCGGAATTCGTATATGGTCAGGCAGGGTGGTCTTAATACCTACGGGATCAAGTTTTGATTGAGGGCTCCTCGAAACAACTGTAAGCCAATGAAAGAAAGTTATTTATCTGCCGCACGGAATGGGGCCTAAGGGGATAAATCCCGTTCTACATTTAAATATGAGCTATCAGGCCACTGGCAGCACAAATTTAAATTTCACCCCGTCCCTATACACAACCTCTAATGTCAGACGGTCCGCGCCATCCGCCCATCTGCTATCCGGCATCTGGAAATCCAACATCCATTACCCCGACAAACGCAAACAAATTGCCCAGACTGAATTACCTGTGTCCTGCATCTTGCAGCCAATCCTAACCCAGCGGAAGCTTAATCACAAAGGTGGTGCCTTTGCCTTCGATAGAGACGAAAGAAATGCTGCCGCCGTGGGATTCTACAATTTTTTTGCAGATAGCCAGCCCTAACCCCGTACCTCCTGATTTGGTAGAAAAATTAGGTACAAAAATTCGGCTTCGATCCTCCTCAGGGATGCCCGCTCCGTCATCCTCGATTTCAATAAAGGCATGGTGCTGTTGCTTATAAAGCAGGAGCGAAATCGTGCCACCGGCCTCCATCGCTTCGTAGGCGTTTTTTACAATATTGATGAAAACGCGCTTCAGATCATCAGAAATGCCCTGAATTTGAAGTGGTTCGGGCGGCATTTTTAACTGAATGTCCACTTTTTTATCGTGCTGATAGAGATGCTGCACGGATAAAAGTACCTTTTGCAA
>DATGUX010000130.1:0-35089 GCA_035300985.1 Fodinibius sp. | reverse complement strand
CGTTTAAGAATTTAGCGAGTGTTTGGCTTTGAGAAAAATCTCCAATGGAATCAAAGCCGGTGTCGGGCCCCAGTTTTTGCATCATCCGATCGTTGGTGTTACGCAAAGCTCCCAGGTGATACTGTTGGACCCAATCTCTGCCGGCATACATCTTGCCAAGCTCAAGCATAATATAATAGGTTAGGGCATGGTCCTGACTTTGAGAAAGATCGCGACCATTGCGGATGGTGCTAAAAGCCGACTTCAGATCGGCCTTCGTAGCTTGTGCATAATAAATCTTTTCGACGCCGTGATCGGCCAGCCGGCATCCCTGTTCGTGAAAATAATTGATTCTGTTTTCCAGGGCCAGCAGCAAATCACTGAGGTTGTTGATGGTAGAGCTACTTGCTTTTTCGAGCTTAGTTAAATAGTTGTTATAAGCCTCTGCATCATCAAAAGTGTAGGCTTTATCCGGTCGAAAGGCCGGAATGACGTCGCTACCAAAAGGGTTTTGTTCGATGGCTTTGTGATGCTCCAGCGAGTCTACGGGGTCATCAGTCGTGCATATGGTTCTGACATTGTTCTTCTGGATCAGGCGCTGAGTACTAAAAGAAGGTTTCTGCAGCAACTCAGTACAGTCGTCGTAAATCTGTTCCCCGCTGTCGCCATCCAGTAACTCATTAACATTAAAATAGCTTTTGAGCTCCATGTGAGTCCAGTGATACAGCGGATTTCGCACGGTATATGGAACCGTTTCAGCCCATTTCATGAACTTTTCTTTATCCGGTGCATCTCCAGTAATATACTTTTCATCAATCCCGAGGGTGCGCATGGCACGCCATTTATAATGATCGCCATCCAGCCAGATGTTGGTTAGGTTATCAAAATTTTTGTCTGCTGCAATTTCTGCAGGAGGCAGATGGCAGTGATAGTCGATGATAGGACTGGGTGAGGCGTATTCGTGATAAAGTTTTTCAGCAGCTTTTGATTCAAGCAAAAAGTTTTTTGACAGAAAAGAGCCCATAAGAAAATTTTTTGAATGTGCAATCGATTGCGCAATTAATGAATTTTATACAATCAATTCAACCAAAAATTTGTTTTTGTCACTTTAAACATCATAATCCATTGCATCTGTTTGAAGGATAAAGGGTATGTTTTATTTACAGAGATTGCAAACAATATTAAAATTCTCACAACAAAGAGCCTAAAATAGGAGTCTGTCGGACTTTTCGGATATAATTTAGTAGGTTTACCCAGCAACAAAAAACGGCAAGCACCTAATGTATTATGGCAAACTTTCGATTAGTGGACTGCGCTACCTCCTACCTGTTGCCGCCTTCGATTGATGAGTGGCGCCCAGAAGATCACTTGGCGCGTTTTGTGGTTGAGATCACCGATCAGTTGGATATCTCGGAGATCGTGCGGCAGTATATCGGAAGCGGCTCAGACGCCTACTACCCGCGGATGCCGGGGGCGCTGCTGTTTTACAGTTATGTCACGGGCACGTTTTCCTCTCGGAAAATTGAGAAAGTAAGCTTCGAGTTGGTTCCCACCCGATATGTGGCCGGCAACCCCCGTCCCGACCACGATACGATCTGCACTTTTCGGCGACGGTTCTTGGAGCCGATCGGGGCCCTCTTCACCCAGATCCTGCTCATCGCCGCCGAGGTGGATATGGTCGAATTTTGCGGTGTGAGTATTGATGGAACGAAAATTAATGCCAACGCCTCGAAGCATAAAGTGATGAGCTGGGGGCGGGCCCGTGTGACAAAGATCAGGTGAATTTTACCGACCCGGAATCCCGCATTATGCCCACCAGCGAGCATGGATGGCAACAAGCGTACAATGCCCAAGCGGCGGTCGATATGGACTCCTACCTTATTTTGGGTGGTCACCTCAGCCAGGCCCCGAATAACTCTCAATAACTCCAGCCCGCGCTGGACAGCTTAGATGAGTTCCCCGAGGCATTAGGGAACCCTAAAAATATTGTCGCCGACAACGGCTATTATAGTGAAGGTAATCTTGATGAGGTGGCCGGCCGCGAGTTGACCCCGTACCTGGCCACCGGACGCCGTAAACACAATCCGCGCTGGGATGAGCGCCGAACGGATCCGGGCCCGCTGCGGGAGGATCCCTCCCCGGCGGAAGCCATGGCCTGGCGGTTGCAGCCCCCGGAGGGTAAAGATTTCTACGGGTGGCGAAAAGCAACCGTGGAAACCGTATTTGGTATTATAAAGGAGACTATGTGATTCCGGCAATTTAGCCTGCGGGGCCTCCGGGGAGTGGAATTTGGTCCAATGCGCCTATAATCTTAAACGAATGCATGCCTTGGCGGGATGACCGGCTGGTGGAGAAGGATATCTGAGATGGAACCGAAAAAAATAACCCAAACCAAATGGGGTGTAAAAATGGAATGGAAAACGGGATTTAATACCTACGTAGTCCCTTTAGTCCGACTCCTAGAGTGCATTCCACGCAGTTTAACAGGTAGCGCAGGGTCTTGCGCCGGCTGGTCCGGGAAGTATTTTCTTTTTGGCTTGGCTCAGATACCGTTTGTGGGCTAGGCGGCGGTAGGTTCGTGGCTTGACGGGCAGCTGGCCTTGTACCAGATCCCAGAGCCGGTCGATGATCGCCTCGGTCTTCACCCGCGCCTCGTTTACTAACGATAAAATGTTGGGATAGCGAATATACTGATCGGCGGCCGTAGCATCGATCTTGAGTTTGCTTTTGGGGGCATGCTTCGGGGCATCCCGTCATTGTGTTTGAGTAGTCCAAGGATCGATTCAATCGCCACGCCCCCGATTGCGAGAAGGCCACTTGGCCTTGCCCCGGCTCATTCGCTTGGTCATTAGCTGTTTCCACTCTTCCAGGTCCCGGGTAAACTGGATGCTGCGATTGCCCTCGTCCCACGTGCAGTTGGATTTGACTGGGCAGCCCGAACACTTATCATGCGTTTGGGCGTCAGGCCCGTAGTGGTAATTTTTGGTTCCCTTCAGGGGCATGGCCAGGGCCTGAATCTGGTCAAAATAATCTTCGATGCGCTCGATCGCCGATTGCTTGTAGCGGGCGCTGTTTTTCCGCCACACCGCGCTGTGACGGGGAGCATTGGCTTGGAGGGTGGTCCCGTCTACGGTGTAATCGGCCAATCGACCAGTCCCGGCTCCACCAACTTCTCCATGACCTGCGTAAAAATCCCTTTGATTCCGCCGGACGCCAGGCATTGTTTGCGGAAGTTATTGATTGTGCGAAAATCCGGGCACTGCCCGACCGGCAGCCACATAAATGGGATCCGCTCCCGAACCGCCTTGGCAATAGCCCGGCAGGAGTGAATACGCCGGACATATCCATAAATCAAGACCTTTAGCATCATACGCGGATGATAGCTGCTGGCCCCTCCGCCCCGGTAGGTGGCCAGGATCGGATCCAAATTCATCCGATCGATCACATGATCCACAAAACGTACTATATGCGTGGAATAGATCAGCTCCCCGAGGCTCGGAATTAGCAAAGTAGCTTGGTCCCGCTCGTATTTTTTGAAGACGGGTTGAGGCATAATAGAAGGGTATAAGTATATAATACACATTACTTTAATGTACTAAATAATAAGTATAATTTCCTATAAAACCCTTCAATATATACCCCAAATCCCCCTTTTTTATGAAGGTGTATGTGGACTTTTTGGACAGCCTCGTACAGTCCGATTTATGAGCAGCTCTTTTATCCGAGCTCGTATGGGTTTTGTCAGGGTAAATCGCAATATCAGGCCTTACAGGTACTGTTCAAAATAGGTCAGATTTAATCAAAGAATTCCCCGAGGCTTGCCTCGGGGTAAAACAAGGAAAGTTTGAAAACCTCAGGTTTTCATTAAGATAAAAAAAGAACTTATTCCTGTTGAATACCTCGGGGCTCTGCCCGAGGATTGTTTATTGGTATGCGATACCTTATTGATGCCGATATGGCAGATTACTTTGGAAGCATAGGCCACGACCGGTTACGGAAATTTCTCTCTCGGCGGATAGAAGATAGCGTCATCCGGTGCCAGATAGACAAATGCCCCAAGGCACGCCGCAAGGGAAGTAATTTCTACTTTGTTAAGCAACATCTATTTGCACTATGTGCTGGATAAGTGGTTTATCGAGTGCATCGGGCCGTTGCTGGAAGCGAACAGTAAGATTATACGTTTTTCCGATGACTTCCTGTTACTGTTTAACAACAAAAGCGATGCCAAGCGAATAATGAAGGTACTTCCCAAGTGCTTGGGAAAATACGGCCTCTCCCTGCATCCGGAGAAACCCAGCCTCATTAAGCTGACCAACGGGGAAGGGTGAAAGCCGAACACCTTTTGACTTCTTGGGCTTTTCCATTACATGGGCAAAAGTCGCAAGGGAAAAAGGATACTTAAAGACAAGACCAGCAGTAAAAAGCTACGGATCTCCTTGCAACGGGTGGGCGAGTCGCTGAAGACCAACAGGCACACCGACCTGTAAGAGAGCTTATTAGATTACTCAACCGGAAGCTACCTGGACACTATGGCTATATGGAATCACTTAATAGCCGAAGCCTCGCGGTCTATCACCAGTGTGTCAGCCGTTACCTGTACAAATGGTTAAATAGACGGGGAGGCAATGAACCGCTCTACCCAGAATATACCGAGGGCTTTACCTCAGGGTTTCTCATTGTAAAAAACCAAGTTACTACTTCTTCGAGGATCTTTTTTGCCGGGCAACAAATTTTAACTTGCCTCTCCACAGACATTACCATACTATACCACCGTTATAAACTTTAAGAGTTACCGTTAGCTTAACCGGTAAAAAATAATTAGTATTGATGGAATTCTTTCCCTGATTCCTTCATATAAAGAAGTGTGATCACAGAAAGTTGTTTCGCTCTTTAAGTAGACAATATATTGTTTGCTTAAAAATGAGTGTAAAAGGAATTTGGATACTTTTCGGTGAACTTAAGGGCAAAAGGAATAAATCAGAATTATATTATGAAGTATAAAAATTTCAAATATGTTAGTTCGTGAGAATCTCATGACGGATATCTCTGCAAATATCGATTTTGTAATAATATTTCTCGCATCATGCCGTCTCTTATCCAGTCCAAATTTGAAAATAAGTAAGCGAATGTAAACTATATCGATGTTATTCCAGTTAATAGATTACGAACGTGTTATTAATATCGCCCACAGCATTTACTTTGTCCTGTTTTTACTGCTTGTTAGTAGTTGTAGCTCGCCCCCCAAACCCGAAATTGTTAGCCTTGACGAAAATAAAGTCGCTACAGAGGCGAGACAGATCCGTAACAGTGTTTCGGTAGAACTGGCTGACAGCCTCAAATTAAGTCTTTGGGCCTCCGAAAGGCTTTTGGAAGATCCCATCGGATTGGATATGACCAACAAGGGTGAGGCCTATATTACCGTAACCAATCGAAGTACCAGCTCGGAATTCGATATCCGTGCCCACCGGAACTGGATGGTTGAGTCGATCAGTTGGGATGAAGTTCAGGACCGGAAAAACTTCTTGCACGAGACCTTATCTCCCGAAAATAGTGCTCAGCATACCTGGCTGACCGACCATAACGGAGATGGATCGCACGACTGGCGGGACCTTACGGTTGAACAGGAAGAGATTTATCGGATTGCCGATTACTCCGGGAACGGTATTGCTGATTTTTCACAGCTTTATCTACGGGATTTCCATCAGGAAGAAACCGATGTAGCCGGTACTGTTCTTGCTTATCAGGATAATATTTATGTTGCGGTTGCTCCCAATATGTGGAGGACCCGGGATACGAACGGTGATGGCATCGCTGACAAAAAAACTTCTATCAGCAGGGGATACGCCGTGCATATCGGATTCAGCGGTCACGGGATGTCAGGAGCTACTGTGGGGCCCTATGGCCGGGTCTATTGGTCGATCGGAGACATCGGGTTAAACGTCAAAGGTCCTGATGGCAAGCAATGGGTATATCCCAATCAGGGAGCGATCATGCGCTCTGATCCTGTTGGAAGTAATTTTGAAGTATACGCAGCTGGCGTCCGTAACACACACGAATTTGTGTTCGATAAATTTGGAAATTTAATATCGGTAGATAACGACGGTGATCACGCTGGAGAACACGAACGGGTGGTCTATCTGATCAATGGTTCCGACAGCGGCTGGCGCGCCAGCTGGCAATATGGCAAATATGTGGATCCCAAAAACAACGACTACAATGTGTGGATGGATGAAGGCTACTACAAACCCCGATTTGAGAATCAGGCGGCCCATACTCTTCCTCCCCTTGCGGCCTATCACAGCGGCCCAGCGGGTATGGCGTATAATCCCGGGACGGCCCTGAGCGATAAGTGGGACGACCATTTCTTCGTCTCGAAATTTGTGGGATCTCCATCGGGCTCTGCTATCTACGCTTTTGATCTCAAACCGCAGGGGGCGTCGTTTAAGCTGAAATCGGATAAGCTTGTCTTGCAGGGAATAGCCGTTACGGGTATGGATTTCGGTCCTGGAGGAAGTCTTTATTTCGCCGACTGGATCACCGGCTGGGATACAAAGGAAAAAGGCCGCATCTGGAAGCTCGATACCCCTGCAACGACCCATTCTACCATACGGGAAAAAACGAAACAGCTGTTGGCCAAAGATTTTGCTTCTAAAACCGATCAGCAGTTGTCGCAATTACTGGGCCACACCGATAAGCGGGTACGGCAGAAAGCCCAGTTTGAGCTGGTCCGTCGTTCCGCCGAACAAATATTACGGGAGGCCGTTGGCCAAAAAGAACACCGGCTGGCGCGCATTCATAGTATTTGGGGGATTGGCCAGCTGGCGCGCGATCACCCGGGAAGGGTGGAACCGCTGGTCAAATATCTGCAGGACGGTGATGCGGAAATACGGGCGCAGGTTGCCCGGACGATTGGTGACGTTCGGTACCAAGCGGCCGCCGGGGCATTGGTTCCGCTTCTGGAAGATCCGTCCCTGCGAGTCCGGCTTTTTGCCACGCAGGCATTGGGACGCGTCAAGTATGAACAAGCGGTACAGCCGATTATTGCTATGCTTGAGGCCAATAATGATCGGGATGTTTATCTGCGGCATGCCGGGGCCATTGCCCTGGCTCGTATCGGTGATGTTCAGGCTCTTGCTCAACTGGCCAATCATCCCTCCGAGGCGGTTCGCATTGCTGCTGTTGTGGCGCTAAAGCAACTGGAAGCACCCGAAGTTGCCCATTTTCTTAAGGACGAAAGTGAGTATGTAGTCACCAATGCTGCCCGTGCTATCAACGACGATGCACAGATTAAGGAAGCACTACCGGCCTTGGCTCGTATGCTTGAACAGCAAAAGTTTATCAATGAACCGCTGCTCCGTCGGGCTATTAACGCCTGCTTGTACAGCGGAACCGCCACCGATGCCAAGCGTCTTGCCTCGTTCGCCCTGCGCAAGGATGTATCCGATACGTTGCGAACGGAAGCCCTGGCAACGCTTTCCGTTTGGCCCAGTCCCTCAACGCTGGACCGGGTAACCGGCAGATACCGGGGAGAGATCCACAATAACCGCCAGGATGCGGTAAAAGCGGTTAGCTCGGTTATTGATCCATTGCTATCCGGAGATAATAATAGCCTCAAAATAGCGATGGCTGAAGCTACAAGTGCACTCCAAATGGATTCTGCTGCCTCGGATCTTAATACCTTGCTCCGGGAAGCACCCCCGGCAGAGGTGAAGGTTGCCGCCTTTGAAGCTCTCCACCATCTGAAATTTCCCCACATCGACCAAGCCGTTGAATATGCACTCGGCACCGGCCACCAGCGATTGCGAATGACAGCCTTGGGGGTCATCCCGTCGTTGGATATTTCCAGCCAACAGAAAGTGACTTTATTGGCCTCCGTACTGAATGATGGCAGCATCATTGAACAGCAGAGCGCTTTGACGGCCCTGGGTGTAATGCAGACGGAAGCGGCCAATCAGGTGCTGGGAGACCAGCTCTCAAAATTGCTGGCGGGTACCATTCCCGATGGCATTATGTTAGAGCTGGTTCAGGCAGCCGACAGTTCCCATTCCGAAAAACTACACGCCATGCTGAAAAAGTACAGATCTGAAAAGCCGAAAAATGATGTGATTGCCCAATATCGGGAGACGCTGCATGGCGGAAATGCCAAACGCGGGGCCCAGATATTTTACAACAATAATTCAGCCCAATGTACCCGCTGCCATGCTGTGGGGGGAGACGGCGGAAGTGTAGGGCCGGATTTGGCCAACATTGGCCGGGAGTTGGGCCGCAAGCAGTTGTTAAAATCGATGATTGTCCCCAACAACAGGATTGCTTCCGGTTTTGGCTCGGTATCGGTAACCTTGCAACAGGATAAAACCGTTCAGGGCGTGCTCAAAGGGGAGACCGCGGATTCGCTGACGCTTCAGACGGCCGGTGGGAAGATACAGCATGTATCCAAAGATCAAATTACCGAGCGACAGCATACCCCTTCGGCCATGTTTGCCATGGGTGATATTCTTAGCAAGGGCGAACTCCGGGATCTGGTTGAATTTCTGAGCCAACTCAGGAAAACCGATGATGAGAATACTGAACAGGGACATGGATTTTAATAAAATGGTCTCATTCCCGACCCCATGGGACGGAATTAAAAGAGAGTCACTAACGCGCCATAGCCCCGACTCCTCCGGACGACGTAGCGCTGCGGCGGGCAGGTGCCAGTGAGCAATCTTTGTTTGGAGTGTTTAAATATAAAATTTCGCCTTGCTTTTTCGTCTTATTAATACCCGATGGTTCTACCTTGGGTTAGAAAAGAGTGAAGGGGAAATCCTAAGACTTTGATTCTATTTTATTTTAGAAGGATAGTAAATATCCAGCAAAATGAATTTTTAGAAAAATGAATACAAAAAGTAGTACATCGAGTACATTGCAGGGCTATTGGAGGCATCAGTTAGTTTTTATAGTATGGATCTTGGCGACAGGGCTGGTTGTACAAAACTGTAGCTCATCAGAAAAGTCTGGGACTGAGCAGCCACCTCAGGAAAAGCTACCCATGAAGCAACTTTCGTTACAGTCGCTGAAAGCTTTTCAGTCCACCGGTTCAAACTGGAGTATCGTCGGAGGGGTTACGAGTAACCGACAGGTAGAACACGACCTCCATTCCAAAGAGGGGACAGGCATTTTGGCCAATAATCCAACGAAAAAAAATGATACACATATATTCACTAAATGGAGCCACGGTGATTTGGAGCTGGAACTCGATTTTTTAATGCCTAAAGGATCGAATTCGGGTATCTACTTAATGGGGCGATATGAAGTTCAGCTGCTGGACAGCTGGGGTATTGAAAATCCCACCTTTCAGGACGCAGGCGGTATCTATCAGCGATGGAATGAAAGTAAACCCAGAGGGAACAAGGGATTTGAAGGGAGCGCTCCACGACTAAATGCGGCTCGTGCGCCTGGGCTATGGCAACATTTGAAGATTTTATTCCATGCCCCTGAATTTGATCAGCAAGGGAACAAAATAACTGATGCCAAATTTGTGAAAGTCAGGCTCAATGGGGTACTGGTGCAAAAGGATGTATCAATATCGGGTCCTACGCGATCCGCTGCTTTTGAGGATGAAGTTGCTAAAGCCCCCCTTATGATTCAGGGGGACCACGGACCGGTAGCTGTCCGTAATATCGAGTATAAACGGTATGATAAGGAAATCATCACATTACGGGATTTGAAATATAAATATTTTCCTGGCGCATTCAAGGCAATTCCCGATTTTGATACCCTAAAAGCGACTGAAACGGGCACAGTCGATTCATTGGCGGGAAACATCATTGACAAAGATAAACAGTATGCGCTGGAATATAGTGGTATTTTGCAGGCTCCCAATAGCGGTACTTATTTTTTTAAGATACGGAACGCCGGGCTTGTACGCATGCTCATCGACGGCAAGCCTGTCTTTGATCAGTCGGAAATTCACCGGATGTATCAACTGGGAAGCCGAACAATAACATTAGATCGCGGTCAGCACGATTTTTCACTGGCCTATGTAACACATCCGAATGAATGGTACTGGGGATTATCACTTATGGCAGAGGGGCCAAAGCTTCGTCTCCGGCAGTTACATAGTACGGCTTCGGTTCCCGGGGGGGAACTTAGGCAACTTCATCATTTGCATAGAGTCGGTTCAGTTTCAGGAGGGAACCGTAAGCTACCGGATCTTATCGTCCAGGCCAACGATCGGGTAAAAACCCTGCGTTCCTTTGCTATGCATAAGAATATCAAGCGTACCCATGTTATTAATGTAGGTGGTCCCAGTACTATCAATTTCAGTTATGATCTTGGACAATCGGCCCTCCTGCAGGCTTGGGAAGGTCCCTTTGTGAACACGAACGAGATGTGGAACGGCCGGGGTTTACCTCAGATAGTAAAACCTGCCGGCCCACCAATTACTTTCGATGGTTTTCCCTCGGTGAGCATACTCCAGGAGGATATTTCCTGGCCCGATTCCCTTTCCTGGAAACAGCTGGAAGTGGAAGGATACACCATCGATGATAATGGCTGGCCCATATTCAATTATAAGATGGGAGACGTTCTGATTAAAGATCGATTGCAAGGTTATGATCAACCTCGCCATTTGGTTCGTACCATTCGTTTTGAAGCCCCCCAAAAGCAAGGCGATTTTCGGCTTCAGCTGGCCTCGGGATCTGCAATAACCCGCAATGAGGCCGGTGAATATGTCATCGATAACCGGCGTTTCTACTTAGATGTCACTGATTCGGAAGGGTACGATCCCCGGATTGTACAGACCAGTGATGACCGTTATGGACTGCGTATCCCTGTTCTGAAGAAAGGAACAGAAGCTGAAATCACCTATGAAATCATCTGGTAAGCATGAAAAAAAGAAGGAAGATGTTGAACAAAATATCAGACACATCATTGAAGAATGCATCAGCTTTTGTTATCCGCTTTATTAAGACAATACTACCACTCTTATTTGCCATTGCATTGGCTGTTCCTACATTAAGTTTGGCACAATCCGGTCTGCCAACCGAATCGGACTATTACAAAATTGTCGATGTCCCCATCCCCGATGATATTTTGCTGGAGATTGGAGGCATGGATGTGCTCCCGGATGGGAGCCTGGCGGTATGTACACGCCGTGGAAAGGTCTGGATTATTAAAAATCCCAGTAGCGAAAATCCGAAGTATCAGCTCTTTGCAGAAGGCCTGCACGAGCCACTGGGGCTGGCATACAAAGACGGCGCTATGTATGTAACACAGCGTCCCGAAATTACCCGGCTTGAGGATACCGATGGTGATGGGCGTGCGGACGAATATAAGACCATCTGGACCCGGCCGCTTTCCGGAAATTATCACGAATATTTCTACGGTCCCTTGTTTTTGCCTAACGGTAATATGCTGGTGGCGGTCAACCTGGGCTGGATCGGATATGGGGCCAGCTTGTCTAAATGGGATGGATGGTTGTTACAAATATCGCCGAATGGGGATGAGGTCAAACCGGTTGCTTCGGGACTCCGCTCACCGGCCGGTCTTGGATTCAATGCCAACGGCGATCTTTTTTATACGGAAAACCAGGGTGATTGGGTGGGGGCTGGAAATATCACTCACCTTGAAAAAGGTGATTTTACAGGAAATCCCGCTGGTCTTCAATGGTCCGATGAACCCGGCTCACCTCTTTCGCTGAAACCCGAAGATATCCCGGATACCGGTAAACCCATACACGTAGTTGCAAAAGATATACGCGCTCTTAAAACGCCCTCTGTTTGGTTTCCGCATGGGGTAATGGGAATTTCAACCTCTGGAATTTTACTTGATGATATGGGCGGTGCATTTGGCCCTTTTGAAGGACAATTATTTGTGGGCGACCAGGGGCAAAGCAAAGTGATGCGGGTGTTCCAGGAAAAAGTAAAAGATCAGTACCAGGGCGTCGTATTTCCCTTTAAAGAAGGTCTTGAGTCGGGGGTATTACGCATGAGTTGGGGAAAAGATAATTCTATGTATGTTGGCATGACCAGCCGGGGATGGAGTTCAACCGGTCCAAAAATGTATGGACTGCAACGATTGGTTTGGAATGGGGAGATTCCTTTTGAGATCAAAGAGATCCATGCCAAACCCGATGGTTTTAAACTTATTTTTACCAAGCCGGTTGATAGAAAGACCGCTTCCAAGCCATCTTCTTATCAAATTACGGGCTTTACCTATAAATATCATTCCACCTATGGAAGTGATATTATACGTCAGGAGCCTGCTCCGGTTAGGTATGTAAAAGTGGCCGATGACGGGCTTTCCACGCGGTTGGTTCTGGATAATTTGCGAAAGGGATATATCCATGAAATTAAAGCTCCCGGAGTACGACAGGCCGAAACCGGGTATCCATTGGTTCACTCTGTGGGGTATTATACCCTGAAAAATATACCGGAAGGAGAGAAACTTGCCGTACCTAAAGCATCCGTGGATACGACAGCCCAAATCGTTGATCATTCGCTTGATTTTGATTCCGAAAAACATCAAACGGAGCTTCCCGCATCATGGGACCAGGGCCCCGATAAGGTTATTACGATTACGGCCAAATCACCGATGCAGTTTAACATCACGAATTTTGAGGTAAAGGCAGGCGCCAAAGTAAAACTGGTGTTTAAAAACCCCACTGATTTGATGCACAATCTGCTTATCGTCAAGCCGGATTCGCTGGAAACAGTGGCACTCACTGCCATGAATATGGGCCTGGAGGGTCCTAAGAGAGGCTATATCCCCAAGTCGGATAATGTCTTATTCTTTACGAATCTTCTCGAGGTTGGTGAGTCCCAATCAATCTTTTTTACAGCTCCGAAACAACCGGACGAGTATCCCTATGTCTGTACCTTCCCGGGACACTGGCAAACCATGCAGGGAACAATGACAGTGACTCAGTAAAAGTTCAGCCACAAGATACAGTAAAACCGAATATGGGATAATTTCTTTTTTTGTTTTGGATTTAACCTGGATTATTCAGTACACCGTGGAAAGCCACAGGTCTCCAGTGGATAAGATAGTATACCCACCCGGGAACTGTCGTTCCACTCTGTACCACCTAAAGGGATGGAGCAGGTAAACAAAGTTGTTCATGTACTTTAGAAAAGACTCCTAGCAACAAGGATGTACCTTTGTTGATCGGGCCTGAAGGGTTGCTGATAGAGTCACTTGCGATGGGAGGCAATGGCGGAGCCCCCGGTGGGGACAATATTTTTCCGGAGCTCTATGTAGGCCTGTACGAGAATATTCAAAAGGGAAATTTAGGAAAGGCATTAAATATACATAGAAAAATTATGGATGTGAGTTCTGTCATTTATAGTGGAAGTGGTCAAAGTTCGGATAGAGTGATTGCCGGAATAAAAAAAGCGCTCTCCTTTACAAATATCTGTGAGGAATATGTGGAAAATCCTCTGATGGAAGTTTCTGAGGTAAAGGCAAAAAACATAAAGCAATTTTTATCAGAATATTGAGAGCGAAAATGGAATACCGAATAGTATAAATCGAAAGCGATGAGACTCGCTCAATGACTTTTATGACAGATGAATAAAAAATATCAGAGGTAAAATTTCTGTCTTAAAACCTTCTCGCTAAATAAATTCTTATCGCCGGTCTTCTATAGAGCTGGGTGAAAAATTCAGGCTTAAAGCAATCTTTCGGCTTTAAATTATTCCATTTTACTCTTCTACCGCTCCTTTCAAACTTTCAATTCTACAGATAATAGCACCGGCAAAAAATAGAAATTCAGATTTATATATAAATAAAAATTTGATATTTAAATTAATTTACATTTTATTAAAAATAGATGAAATAAATTTCCTTTCAGCTCAAAAAATAAAGGGATTTTTTTAAACAGTAGTGCAAACGATTGTACTGGAGAAATTGAATCTGTTACTTGTAAATAATGGGGTCCAAATATGGATAAATTAAGCCAAATAGTAATAAAGGGATGCTTGGTTTTGTTTTTGGGTTTTATAGTGTTAACCCCAAAACTAAGTGCTCAGGATGTGACGGTTTCCGGGAATGTATACGATTCTGAAACCAATGATGTGTTAGCAGGCGTTAATATATTAGTGAAGGGTACAAATATAGGAACCAGCAGCGATGCTTCGGGTAATTTTATAGAAAATGTCACTTCTTCTAGCGATACTCTTATCTTTTCGTATATCGGTTATGAAACGAGGGAGGTACCGCTTAATGGCCGAACAGAGATTAGTGTGGGATTGCAGCCTCAGGTGCTCTCCGAAGACGAGATGGTTGTTGTTGGTTATACAGAGCAAAAAAAAGAGCATTTAACCGGTGCAGTTGAATCAATAGACATGGATGAAGTCAACGATCTTCCCGTAGGAGATTTGGCGACCGCAATACAAGGAAGGTTGCCCGGTGTGAACTTTTCTGGTGGTTCGGCAAGGCCGGGCTCGAAACCGGTAATGACAATTCGGAATCCAATGACTATGTCAAAAGATGGAGGCAATAATCAGCCTTTGTATGTGATTGATGGAATTCTACAAATTGATTCTCAGGGAAGAAATGATAACACCTTATTTAATACATTAGATCCTTCCGAGGTGGAAAGTATCAGTATCTTAAAAGATGCATCGGCTGCCGTATATGGTTCGCGGGCTGCAAATGGAGTGGTTGTAATTAAAACAAAGCAAGGCCACGTAGGGGCACCACGTTTTAGTTATAGTGGCTCTTTTGGGATAAGCGATGAGCAGGAACGAACTAAAATGCTGAGTGCAGCAGAGTTTGCTCGGTACATCAATATTATGAACGGGCCATATGGAGCAGATCAGGAACGAGGAGTCTCTGGTAGTGATAATTATTTCTTCTCAAATGATGAGATCTCCCATTTTGAAACCATTGACTATGATTGGCTTGATAAGGCTTGGTCTGCTTCTACTACACAAAGACACTCTTTAAATGTAAGTGGTGGGTCAGAGAGAGCAACCTATTTCGGTGGAGTCTCTTATTACAAGCAAACAGGAAACTTAAGTGAAGTCAATTATGATAAGTGGACGTTTCGGGCTGGAAGCAACATAACAGTAGCCAGTGGGTTACGAGCAAATCTGCAAGTATCTGGTAATTATTCAAACCAATCGACTACTTTTAACAAGGTAGATGGGGAAAATCAGGAAGATGATTATAATAACTTGCTGAGAGCTCCACGATACATACCTACTCATATTCAAGGATTGCCAGTGCAGTTGCCTGGAAATGATCGTCAGGCAGGCTATCATTATTTTGCAATCCAGAATATGGAAAACTATGCAAAAGACAAAGGTCAAAATATAGCTGTTAATGTAAGTGCTGAATATGAAGTCCCTTTTGTCGATGGATTACGGCTTAAAGGGTCATATGGCCGAAGTATGGGCAGTGGAAGAGGAAGTCAGTTAGGCCAGGTGTATTCAGTATATGATTTTGCTCAAGCTGGAGGAAATGGGCACATATATAATGAGAATGCCGAGATGATTGGGAGTGAAGAAATTAGCAATGGTGATCGGATTTTTTATTCGAATTCAAACAACTTGTCCGAGCAGTATAATTTCACAGGGACCTATGAGAAAACATTGGGCAGGCATAACCTAAGTGTTTTAGCGACTGTAGAAAGAACGGAGTCAGAAAGTTCACGGGAACGAGTTAGAAAAGAAGAAGTGGCCCCCGGTTCTAACGGTCACTTTAATACGGCTTTTGGAAATATAGATGGTTATACCTTCGGTTATGAATCAGGGTCGCTTTCTTATGTAGGACGATTGAACTATCAATACGATGAACGATATTTAGCCGAATTTTTATATCGAACCGATGCATCTACAAAATTTGCACCGGAGAATTATTGGGGGCATTTTTATTCAATTTCGGGTGGCTGGATTATCTCAAACGAATCCTTTTTCAACTCCGATGTAATCGACTTTTTAAAGATTCGCTACTCGCACGGAAAATTAGGAAAGGATGATACTCGTCCCTGGCAATGGCGTCAACGATATACTTTTCAAAAAGGACAGGGAGCGGTATTTGGAGGCAACAACCGTACCTCAGATGGTATGAAGATGGAGGTTTCACCCAATCGGGATGCTACCTGGAGTGATGATTACAAAAATAACTTTGGAATCGATGCACGCTTTTTAGATGACCGATTATCGGTAACCCTAAATGCCTTTTATAATAAAGGAAGAAACATGCTTGTTGAACGAACAGCATCAGTTCCATTTTCCATCGGTGGTTCGGTAGCGGCTGAAAATGTTGGAAAGGCAAACTTCTGGGGAGGTGACATTTCTATTGGCTGGCAGGATGTGATCGGAAATGATATTTCCTATGGAATTGATTTACAGACAGGCTGGAGCACGAATAAGGTGTTTATTAACGATTTTGATGAAAATTCAGTGTTCCCCTGGATTGCAGGTCCCGGCCAGCCCAGCGATGTTGGAACTTGGGGCTATGATTACCTGGGTATGTTTAAAAAACAAAGCGAGATCGATGAGTATGTCAACAAATATAATATTCAACAAGTATTTGGCATAACATCAGAAAATCTGAAGCCGGGCATGCTCTATTATCGTGATATACGGGGAGAGCATCTGGGTGGGGGTGAATTTGCAGGACCCGACGGCATTATAGATGAAAATGATCAGGTTCGGCTGGAAAGTCCAAATAGTAGCGTTGGTATTGGTACAACCATTAAGTTGGCTTATAAAAATCTGAGTTTTAATGCCAATATGGGGATTTCCTGGGGTGGATTCGACGAAATCAATGCAAGAAATGCTCGTCTGGAATCAGATATCCGTCAGAATTTTCAAAGCGTACCCAAAATATGGAATGATATCTATGATCCGGAATTAAATCCGGATGGAACCATGCCCAATCCTTATTATGACGATATCTACAATAGGCAATCAGACTTTTGGCGTGTAAGCAGTTTCCGATTCGGAGTGCGGAACTTCAACTTGAGCTATTCATTGCCAAGTGATGCAGCGAAGAAACTGAACTTATCAAGTCTTAAGGTGAATTTAACCGGTTTGAACCCTATTAATTTTGTGAATCCGTACTCTTATAAAGGTGCAAGTGGATCGTGGGATAACTACCCAACTTTGAGAACCTTTTCTCTTGGCATAACTCTTCGACCTTAATACATATATAAAGACCAAAACAATGAAGAAATTAAATATACTACTATTACTTGTTTTAGTTGTAGCAGTAATGTCATGTGACGACAGTTTTCTTACAGCGAAAGAAGATTATACAGGATCAAATGAAGAGGTCTTTCAAGATCCTCTACGGGCCACAGCCTATGTTGATTATATCTATGGGCAGTTTCTCCCTTCAGATGGCAATGCGCCACAATGGTTCTATATCCATTCGCATAATGATGACTTAATGCAAACCAGTGATGAAGCCTATGGAGAAAGTAAATGGAACCAGGAGTGGGCACAGATTTCTCCGAGAGAATCTCATGCCTGGGATTACATTGGCCGTAAGATGGAAGACAGAGTTCGCAATACCACTTATACGCGGATTCGCCAAATTAACCTGTTTCTCACAAATGTTGATAAGTATGATACAATGGATGAGGAAACAAAGAATCGCCTAAAAGGGCAGATGTACTTTTGGAGAGGTTTTCAATATTTTGATTTGGCAAGCTGGTATGGTGGGGTTCCAATCGAATTGGAACCGAAAAATCCGATTGTGGATCCTTCAGGAGAAACGCAAAGAAGTTCTGCAAAAGAAACCTTGGCGCAGGCAATGGCTGATTTGGATAAGGCAAAAGAGCTTCTTCCCGGCAGATGGGAGGATGCTTCGGATTGGGGCCGCGTAACTAGTGGAACGGCTGCCGCTTTAAAAGGTCGCGCTGCTTTGTTATGGGCAAGTCCACAATTTAACCGAAATGATGATCAGGCAAGATGGGAAGCTGCCTATCAGGCAAATAAAGAGGCCAAAGAAATTTTAGAGGCCAATGGTTTTGGGTTATACCAGGGAGATTGGGCAGAGATCTGGAACCAAGAAGTAAATAATCCGGAAGCCGTTTGGGTGTGGGGTTTTAATAATACAACACAGGACCAGTTACAGATGAACAGTGGTTGGGAGACCATTACTCGGCCCAGTGATCAAAATTCTTTTAACCAGTTAAAACCCACGAAACAAACGGTGGATGCTTTTCCAATGAAAGACGGGAGGCAACCGGGCGAATCTCCAAATTATGAATATGATTTACAAACATTTTATAAAGACAGGGACCCACGCTTTTATGCCACCTTCGTCTTTACTGGAGATGAATTTCCGTACGAACAAGATCCGGAGTATCGATCCTGGAATTATACCTGGTTTAGTGAAGAAGGCTTAGAAACACCGGATGAAAACACTGGGGATGCTGCGAACAATAGTGGTTTTTATGTTAAAAAAATGACGCGGGCAAATTCTTCCAGTGATGACTCTTTTACCGCCTCCGGTAACGACTATATAGAACTACGCTTTGCAGAAGTAGTTCTGAACCTTGCAGAGTCTGCCATCGGTGCAGGTAAACTGCAAGAAGGTAAACAAGGTATTATGGACATTCGGGAACGGGCTGGCATTGAGAATTTAGATGGTAGTTATGGACTGGCCAATGTAAGTTCTCGTGATGAACTGTTTGGTGCCGTTGTAAGAGAACGGCAAGTAGAGTTTGCCTATGAACGGAATAAACGGTACTACACATTAAAGCGATGGATGCTGTTTAATGATGATTTTGGGACCTGCAGTCGTTTGAGTATAGAACCTATCCATGGTACGCGAAGAACAGGTTTTTACTTTATTGCCCAAGATGGCGAGGGTAATGACTATGTCGGGTCTGACGATCCATTTGAGGGAGAGGATGCACCTGTCGTAAGTCGTGAGCCCGAGGAATTCCCAGAAGGAATTACCAACCAGGATGAATATTCAGAATGGTTAAGGGATACTTATTTCCGGGTTGCCGTTCGGGACGATTTAGATCCAACGGACAACAACTGGACCTTCCAGTGGTATAATGAGTATTACTTCTTGGGAATTTATCAGGAGTTGATGGATACGAACTCATATTTAGAACAAACGGAGGGTTGGGGTGGAAGTTTTGATCCACTCGCAAACTAATGTGGTGGAAGCCTTCTCCATCCCATGGCTAATGGCAAGTCAATTGATGAGACAAATAGTTGATTTTTTAGAGGGCTTTACCATCCCACGCCGTCTGGTTCGCTTATGTCGTGGCCAGAAGGTCCCGTCCCATCGGACGGCAAAAGCCGTCTGATGGGTTTTATAAGCTTTTTTTACTTTAAAATTGAGTAGCTAAAACAACAATTATTAGAAATAATGGATATAGGAATAAGGTATTTAAAAGTGATCAAAACTATCCTGATAATAGCAATTATGTCTCTATTCGGGTTGTGTCAATCTGCTTTTGCTCAACTGGCGGATGAGCCCACCCCTGAGCGGCAGGCCCAACGTATGAGTGAGGTTATGGCCCAGCGTCTTGATTTATCCCAGAGCCAAAAAGAGCAAGTAATGGATTTAAATTTGCGTCTGGCCAAAAAGGAAAAGCAGTTACTTAATAATGAGAAACTGGATTTCTTTGACCGGGTAGAAAAGTTGAAGGGAATAACACAAACACGAGCCAAAGAGTTAAAAGGAATTCTAAATGATGAACAGTATCAAAAGTTTGATGCCCTCAATCATCGCACAAGAAATACAGCAATAGCTGATTGAAGAAGGTAACATTTTCACCCAAAAATTAACCGGTTTTACAATAGATTTATACATGTATTCACCAGATATGAGAAGCAAGTGTTGGTTGACCTTTTCAATTGTGATGCTGGGTATTTTCAGCATAACAAATATCAGTTATGGACAATATCCCGATGTCTCAAGTGAGGCAAGACAGAAAGCTGAACAGGCAAAAAAAGAAGCCTGGGCCAGCGTAAATGCCAAATGGGAGGCGGCAAAAGAGCTTAGAGATAGCTTGGAGGCGCATGGGAAACCATTCATTCCGTGGGCATCTGACCCGAATGATTTACCTCAAGCTGAGATACCCGCTTTTCCCGGAGCCGAGGGCGGGGGAGCCTATTCTTTTGGAGGACGGGGAGGCGAAGTTTTTACGGTAACAAGCCTCAAAGATAGCGGTCCCGGTACGTTTCGGGAGGCACTTGAGGCGGTTGGCCCGCGCATTGTGGTATTTAATGTTTCGGGTATTATTCAGCTTGATAAACCCCTGATTGTGAAGGCTCCCTATATTACGATTGCCGGCCAAACGGCCCCCGGAGACGGCGTTGCCGTTGCTGGTGAGACCGTCTGGATCAACACCCACGACGTTGTAATACGGCATATGCGCTTTCGCAGGGGCGAAACCAATGTAGGAAGGCGGGATGATTCTATCGGTGGAAACCCCATAGGAAATATCATGATCGATCATGTATCGGCCAGCTGGGGCCTGGATGAAAACATGTCGATGTATCGGCATAATTATCTGCCCGGGGCTGATTATGAGGAAGAGAAGTTGCCGACCGTTAATATAACAATCCAGAACAGCATTTTTGCGGAAGCCCTGGATACCTACAACCATTCGCTTGGAAGTACCCTGGGGGGCGAAAATTGTACCTTTGCACGAAATTTATGGGCCTCAAACGCCGGACGAAATCCATCGATAGGCTGGAATGGACTATTTAACTTTATAAACAATGTTGTTTTTAATTGGAGACATCGAACGACGGATGGCGGGGACTATAAGGCCACCTTCAATATTATTAACAATTACTATAAGCCCGGTCCTATCACGCCTTCTGATGAGCCTGTTGGTCATCGTATTCTCAAACCTGAAGCCGGGCGCAGTGATCTGGACTATATGACCTTTGGGCGAGCATACGTTTCCGGAAATGTTATGGAAGGATACGAAAGTGTTACCGAAAATAATTGGGATGGTGGTGTTCAGATTGAAGGCAAAGACGGAGAGCTCATGACCTACTGGGAGTCTACCGCTTATTTTCCCAATATCAGGGTAAAAAGTCCATTTCCGATGGCACCCGTTGATGTTATGCCTGCCCGCAAAGCATATAAGTATGTGCTCGATAATGTAGGGGCAACTTTACCTCACAGAGATGAAGTGGATCAACGCATTATCCGGCAGGTTAGAACCGGTAAAATAGAATATGAAGAAGGGCTCAATCCCGATGAGTTTTACCAGTTCGAACATCGGCGGTTAGGACCGGAGTCTTACAAAAAAGGAATTATTACCGATATACGTCAGGTGGGCGGCTATCCCGAATATGAAGGGGAGTCGTATACCGACTCTGATAGTGATGGCATGCCCGACCCTTGGGAAGAAAAGTACGGGCTGGATCCCAATGACTCTTCGGATGCTAATGGAGATATGAATGGCGACGGCTATACCAATATTGAAACGTATATCAATGGCATTAATCCAGAGACGAAGAAAGACTGGACAAAACCTTCCAATAACTTTGATACACTGGCTGATGAAGAAGCAAGTGGCGGACTGTTAAAACGGTGATTTTGATTTCGAAATGAGCCTTACAACCATAGTCATGACAAGCTAATACCATTTAGCTTCATGGCTTTTCAGGGGCAGCTGGTGTCTTGATCCTGGGCAACCGGTTGCCCCACTTTTTCCAAAGATTATAAATAAAAAATAAATTTAACAACCACAGATGATGAAGCAAGCATACAAACTCTATTTTTTACTCGTAGCAATACTGGTTATGATGACCAACTCTGTTTTGGCCCAAGAGTTGGAGACCATAGTTCCTGAAAAGACCTTTCCCCAGGAATATGTGAAAGTTACAGAAGAGCGAGCAGCTGGAATAGTAAAAGAAATAGATTTGAGCGCGAGCAAGAAGCAAAAAGTTACTGAAATTGTAGCACAGCAATATCGTGATTTAAGTGCCATCCAGGATACACGGGATGCTCAGATAAAAATAATTGAAGATAAGTTTGAAAATAAGGCTACGATCGACCAGTTGAGCAGAGAAATCAGGCTTAATGCGGAGCGGCAGACAAATGCATTACACAACCAGTTTATTGCAAAATTGACTGCTGAAATTCCCGCCGAGCAGGTCAATGAAGTAAAAGATGGAATGACCTATAACGTAGTTGAGGTTACTTATAACGCCTATTTAGAACAATCGCCGGACCTGGAGGAGAAAGATAAGAAGAAAATCAAAGCATGGCTCATTGAAGCGCGTGAATATGCCATGGATGCCGGATCCTCGGATGCCAAGCATCAGATTTTTGGTGAATACAAAGGGCGCATCAACAACTATTTGTCTTCTGAAGGTTACACACTAGACTAACGATAAATTCATTATCCTGAATCTTAAAACGTTGTAGCATGAAAAGAGACGAAAATTCTATAAAGGATATCAGTCGCAGTGATTTTTTGAAAATGGCTGCACTTTCAGTGGCCGGGTCAATGGTAGCTATGCCCGGCTTGTCAAAGGGCAAGCTCCGGCCTCACCAATCTGGTATCGATCATCGCTATAAGATTGGGGTTTGTGATTGGATGATCCTGCAGCGGCAGGATTTAGATGCTTTTTCCATAGCTGATGAAATTGGCGTAAATGGTGTTGAAGTGGACATGGGCGGATTGGGCGACCGTAAAACTTTTGATAGTAAACTGGATGATCCTTCCGTACGAAAAGATTTTTTAAATACGGCATCCGAATTGGATTTGGAAATATCTTCTATCGCTATGTCAGGATTTTATGCCCAGTCATTTGCAGAAAGAACCACCGTGATGCGGATGGTGCAGGATTGTATAGATACAATGGCGGCCATGGGAGTAAAAGTGGCGTTTTTACCGCTGGGTGTGCAAAGTAATTTGGTGAAAAACCCGGAGCTACGACCTCAAGTGGTTAAAAGATTGAAAAAGGTAGCCGAAAAGGCAGAAAAAGCAGAGGTCACCATTGGTATTGAGACCGCTTATGACGCTCAAAGAGAAGTGGAATTGTTGGAAGATATAGGTTCTTCGGCTATCCAAAGTTACTTTAATTTTGCTAACGCCCTGCAGGCGGGTAGAGATTTACACAAGGAGCTTGAAATCCTGGGCAAAGATCGGATTTGTCAAATTCACTGTACGGATAAAGACGGTGTGCTGTTAGAGAATAATCAGCGTTTGGATATGCACAAAGTTAAAAAGACTCTTGATGGCATGGGATGGAGCGGTTGGCTGGTGTTAGAGCGTTCCAGAAATGCTGATGATCCTCATGATATACAAGGGAATTATGGGGCGAATGCCGACTACATGAAATCTACATTTCAGCCAAATACTTAGATGCGTTTATTATCAAAATTAAAATTGAATCTTAAACAGATTACAATGAAATATTTTTTTATTTCTATTCTTTTATTCTTTGGAATAATGAGTTTAGGGCAACCCGCCCAGGCACAATATCCATCGATTCCTGAAGACCGAGAAGCTTGGGCTGTGGCTAAAATGAAAAAGATTGAAAGCCGTTCAGACAGCATCTGGCAGGAAGTGCTTCCAACCGTTATGGAGCAAGCGCTGAACGGAAGGCCTTATCTTCCTTATGCCTCAATGCCGAGCCATCTTCCCCAGGCCGAAATACCGGCTTTCCCCGGTGCGGAAGGCGGAGGATCCTACACGCCGGGAGGACGAGGGGGTGAAGTTTATGTGGTCACAAGTTTAAAGGATAGCGGTCCGGGTACCTTTCGTGAAGCACTGGAAGCGGGCGGAGCTCGTACCGTGGTATTCAATGTATCGGGCATTATAAGGCTCGAAAGTCCCATCTATATTCGGGCTCCCTATCTTACTATTGCCGGTCAGACGGCTCCCGGGGATGGCGTCTGTGTTGCAGGAGAGTCAGTCAAAATTAATACACACGATGTAATCATCCGTCACATGCGATTCAGGAGAGGTGAAACCGAAGTTACCCGTCGGGATGACGCACTGGGAGGACCCGCGGTGGGCAATATTATGATTGATCATGTGTCGGCCAGCTGGGGACTTGATGAAAACCTCTCTATTTATCGGAATATTTTTAACACCGGCGACGAACGGAAAAAGCTTCCTACAGTAAATATTACGATACAAAATACGATCTCGGCCGAGGGACTGGATACCTATAATCATGCTTTTGGCAGTACGATCGGTGGACATAACAGCACCTTTATGCGGAATCTTTGGGCCAATAATGTGGGGCGTAATCCATCGGTGGGCATGCACGGAGATTTTAACTTTGTGAATAATGTGCTCTTTAACTGGTGGAACCGTTCTGTTGATGGCGGTGATTACCGTTCGATGTTTAACATCATCAACAACTATTATAAGCCCGGGCCCATTACTCCTAAAGATGATCCGGTGCGGCATCGAATAATTAAACCGGAACGAGGAAATATCGACTCCCTGGTGTGGGGACGGGCCTATGTACATGGAAATCACGTGGTTGGCAACGAAAAAGTCAGCCAGAATAACTGGGGCGGCGGAGTACAGCTGGACGATATGTCATTTGAAGAAGCAAAAAAGCATTTTCCCTATATGAAACGAGAAGAGCCGTTTCCAATGCCCGAAAATGTGACCATTATGCAGGCTGAGGAAGCCTACCAGTTTGTATTAGAAAATGTAGGAGCGACCTTGCCCCAAAGAGATGAAGTGGACCAGCGTATTATCAGGCAAGTACGTACCGGAGAAATCAACAATACCGAAGGAGAAGTCGTTGATACCGGAAACGAATTTGTGGACCGTCGCCTTCCTGAGGATTCTTACAAAAAAGGTATTATTATGGATATTAGCCAGGTTGGTGGATATCCGGAATATTCTGGGGACCCTTATACAGATTCTGACAGCGATGGAATGCCGGACGATTGGGAAGAGAAGTATGGGTTAAATCCAGATGACCCGTCGGATGCAACGGGCGACCTAAATGGCGACGGGTATACCAATATTGAGAAATATATCAACGGCATTGATCCCGATGAAAAAGTGGACTGGACGGATCCGGATAATAATTACGATACCCTGGCTGAGAAAGGTGAGCTCATGGGAAATTAAAAGCCGTTCTCTTAATTACAGGATTAGCAGTTTTATAAGGAGATTAGATTTTAATGAATGCCAGATACAAATTAGCCATTAAATCATATTTTACGAGATGGTTTCCTGTAGCGTTGTTCGCTGGGCTACTCGTATTTGGAAATATTGCGTTGGTATCAGGACAGGAGCAAGAGAGTCCTGTATTCACCAACAAAAATGGAGAATTGGAATACACCCGAGACGAGCTTGGAAACCGAGTTCCTGACTTTTCCTATGCCGGGTATATGGCCGGTAATGAGCCTATAACCGATGCACCCGTTAAAATAGTAGTTCCGCTCAAGAAAGGAGATGATACCCGACGTATCCAGTCGGCACTGGATTACGTAGCTACTTTGCCTGTTAATGATGAAGGCCTTAGAGGAGCAGTATTACTTGAGGAGGGCACCTATACGGTATCGGGACAACTGATTCTAAGAGCTTCCGGGGTTGTGCTTAGAGGGAGCGGGATGAGTAAAGAAGGGACGGTGATAGAGGCTGCCGGACAAGACCGGAAAACTTTGATTCGGGTTGTGGGAAAAGGCAACCGAAAAGTAGAAACAGAAGTAGATATTCTCCAACCGTATGTACCGGTCAATGCTATGCAGTTTACAGTAGAAAAGCCGGAGTTGTTCCAGGAAGGTGACAAGGTTCTAATTCGGCGCCCGAGCACGGAAAAATGGATCAAAGAGCTGGGCATGGCGGAATTTGGCGGCAAGATAGACTGGATTGGCTGGAAGCCCGGAGAACGGGATATCGTCTGGGATCGAAAAATTAAGCAGGTCAAAGGTGATACGGTTTTCATCGATGCGCCTATTACTACTGCACTGGATTCCTCCTACGGCGGCGGAGCAATTGCCAAATATTCATGGCCCGGACGTATTCGCCAAGTTGGGATTGAAAACATACGATTAGTCTCTTTCTATGATGCCGATAACCCTAAGGATGAATCGCACCGATGGATGGCGATCACCATGGAGAACGTGGAGGATGCCTGGGTGCGACAGATGGTATTTGAGCACTTTGCGGGGTCGGCGGTGTTGGTTCGGCGCAGCGGTCGGCGTATTACCGTGGAGGATAGTAAATCACTGAATCCGGTCTCTGAAATTGGGGGGCAACGCCGATATACCTTTTGGACCAAGGGGCAGCAAACCCTTTTTCAGCGTCTTTATGCAGAAAACGGATATCACGATTTTGCAGTCGGTTATCTTTCAACCCTGAATGCCTTTGTTCAGGCTACGTCTATGAATCCGCACAGTTTTAGTGGTACAATCAATAGCTGGGCATCGGGGGCTCTGTTTGATATTGTGAATATTAAAGGTGAAGCGCTGCGGCTGTCAAATCGCGGTCAGGATGCGCGGGGAGCAGGCTGGACGGCCGCCAACAGCATGGTTTGGCAGTGCAGTGCTGCTAAAATTGAGTGCACAAAGCCTCCCACGGCTCAAAATTGGGCTATTGGGGTTTGGGCACAGTATTCCGGATCGGGCCACTGGGGACATGTCAACGACCATGTGGAGCCCCGAAGTTTGTATTATGCCCAACTTGCCGATCGCCTGGGAGACCTGGTAATGAGTCGAGCAGATTTGTTGCCGATTACGACAGAATCTTATACGAGCCCCACGAAGAAACAAGCCGCAGAACAAATTGCAGCTGCTATGGAGCCTGCTCCGCAGTTGGACGACTGGATTGACAAAGCTGCAGAACGAAATCCTATTCCGACTGCTGCATCCGGCGTGAAGAGACTACAGCCATCGGATGTGGATGAAGTGGATCCCA
Source organism: Fodinibius sp. (assembly GCA_035300985.1). Lineage (GTDB taxonomy): Bacteria > Bacteroidota > Rhodothermia > Balneolales > Balneolaceae > Fodinibius. The sequence continues at coordinate 8,289 of DATGUX010000130.1, read as the reverse complement.
CAGCTCCTGCGCCGGAAGTCAAAATTAAGAATGGGTGGCTGGTGCAGGATGGAGGAGTGTTAACGGGCAAAAGAGAAGGGGTACGCTGGTGGCGGGGCGGAATGCGTCCATTTGCAACCAAGGAAGCGACGCCTCACGTAACGCGTTATGTGCCAGGTCATTATGGATATGGACTTACCGATAGCCTGGAACAAGTAGTGAGAATTTTTGACCAAGATAATGTTGCGGCCCTGGATCATAATTACGGACTTTGGTACGACCGGCGGCGCGACGATCACCAGCGGGTTCGACGCATGGATGGGGATGTCTGGGCCCCTTTTTACGAACAGCCTTTTGCCCGAAGCGGAAAAGGTACGGCCTGGGATGGACTCAGCAAGTATGACCTTACGAAATATAACCACTGGTACTGGGACCGTCTTGACCATTTTGCGGATCGGGCAGAGTGGGAAGGTATTATGTTGATCCACCAAAACTATTTTCAACATAATATTTTGGAGGCCGGCGCCCACTGGGCCGATTTCCCCTGGCGGACAGCCAACAATATCAATGATACCGGTTTCCCGGAGCCTCCCAACTATGCGGGTGATAAGCGTATTTTTATGTCCAAGCAGTTTTATGATGTTACTCACCCCAACCGGAGAAGTATTCACGAGTCGTACATCAAAAAGTCTCTCTCCAATTTTACTGATAATAGCAATGTCATCCAGTTTATTGGAGCCGAATACACGGGGCCGCTTCACTTTGTCCAGTTCTGGATAGATACGATTGTAAAGTGGGAAGAATCGAACAGAAACGATGCCATTATTGGGCTTAGCGTCACCAAAGACGTTCAGGATGCCATTTTAACTGATAGTGAACGTGCTGCAACCGTTGACCTGATTGATATCCGCCGTTGGCATTACCGAGAGGATGGCAGTTTATATGCTCCAAAAGGCGGACAGTTTTTGGCGCCGCGGCAGCATGGCCGGTTAGTGGAATACGGGTCGACTTCGTTTGAACAGGTCTACCGAGCGGTTTCCGAATACCGACAAAAATTTCCAGGGAAACCTGTGACCTATTCAGCAAGGAAAGATCCTGATCTTAGCTGGGCAGTGTTTATGGCGGGCGGATCCTTGGCCTCCATTCCGGAAGTTAACAACAAAGAATTTTTAACTGATGCCGCTGCAATGAAACCGGTTCAGCAATTTGGAAACGAGGAGTGGGCGCTGAGTAAGGATAAGCAGGAATATATTATTTACAGTCGTGTTTCCGATTTGGTACAGCTTGAGATAGATCAGAATGTCAAGGAGGTCACAATTAGCTGGATCGACCCAGAGAATGGAGAGATACTGAAGGAAGAAGAAACTAAAATTGAAGATGGCAAGCTAAAGCTGGAAAAGCCTCCAACATCTCCCGTCATAATCTGGGTAGATAGCGATAGAAATTAAGAATGACCTAAAATTAAGTACATAATTATGCTACGATATTATAGTCTATGTTTTCTCATTGGAATCTCTCTGGCAGCCTGTACAGCAGAAAAGCCAGGGCCTGAAAATGATTCTGAGATGAGCGAGCTGAAGGTTTCAGAAAATGATCGGTACCTGGTCGATGGGCAGGGAGAGCCCTTCTTTTGGCTGGGTGATACGGCTTGGTTACTCTTTACCAAACTGAATAGAGAAGAGGCACTAAAATATCTGGATAATCGAAAAGAGAAAGGATTTAATGTCATCCAGGTGATGACCATACCGTCCGTGGAATCCGTGAATGTATACGGGGATAGTGCTTTTACGTCAAAGAGCGTCGCCCAACCTCGTACGACCGAGGGAACTCAGTTCGAGGATTCTACGGCCTACGATTACTGGGATCATGTGGATTATCTTGTTGAGGAGGCCGCCAAGCGGGATTTGTATATGGCGTTGGTCCCTATTTGGGGTAATAATGTGAAGTCGGGCAATGTGAGCAGGCAAGAGGCCGAAAAGTATGCGGCATTTATGGCCAACCGGTATAAAGAGGAACCCAATATTGTCTGGCTCAATGGAGGAGATACTTTCGGCAGTGATTCTACAGCTACATGGAATATTATTGGTAACACGCTGAATGAAAAAGATCCCAATCACCTGATCACCTTTCACCCGCGTGGAAGAAAAATGTCATCCATGTGGTTTCACGAGAAGTCTTGGTTGGATTTCAACATGATACAGTCGGGGCATCGCCGGTATGACCAGGATGATACGGAGCTTAATTTCGGGGAAGACAACTGGCGGTACGTGAAGATGGATTACCAGAAAAAGCCGGTCAAACCCACGATTGATGCCGAGCCATCTTATGAAGAGATCCCTCAGGGTTTGCATGATCCTGAAGAGCCCCGCTGGAAAGCCAGACACGTACGGAGGTATGGCTACTGGTCCGTTTTTGCCGGTGCTTTTGGATACACCTATGGACATAATGCGGTCATGCAGATGTATGAACCGGGCGATGAAGCTGCTTTTGGGGCCCAGAAAGCCTGGTATAATGCAATTGATGATCCCGGTGCCCAACAAATGATTCATTTGAAAGAGTTGATGCTTTCCCGCCCGTTTTTAGAACGAGTGCCGGACTCTTCGCTGATTGTTGAACAGGGGGAACGGAACGACTATTTAGCGGCTACCCGTGCTAACAATTATGCTTTTATCTACACCTATAACGGCCGGAACATGAATATAGCCATGGGCAAAATTGATGGAGAGGAGGTAAAGGCCACGTGGTACAGTCCCCGTGACGGGAGTCAAAAAGAGATTGGAACGTATGCTAATGAAGGGACCCAAGAATTTGATCCTCCGGGCGAGAAAAAGAATGGTAACGACTGGGTGTTAATTTTAGACAGTGTATGAAACTGCTCAGATAAAACCCATGGGGTTAATTAAAGGAGGCTTTTCAAAACCTCTAAAATAAGAACTTGTCATTGCGAGTGAAACGAAGCAATCTCCAATTAGAAGCTGTAAAAGGAGATCGCCGCACTCTCCCGAATACTCGGGATGATGATAATTAGGTTTTGCAAAGCCTTCTTAAAATACGAATTAAAAAAAGACAGTATAATCGGATTCAACAAGCACATAAAATTCATTGTATTTGCAGCATTTTTGGTATCGTGCAGCTCCAAATCAGACGAGGTGTATATCTTTAGCTCGTTCCGTGAACCAGGCACTGAAGGACTGTATCTGCTGTACAGCCATGATGGCTACCAATGGCAAACCCTGGGCGGTCCCTATTTGGAGCCCAAAGTCGGAGACAGTCAGCTCATGCGCGATCCTTCCATCGAGCGTGGACCCAATGGGACCTTCCACATGGTATGGACGACTGGCTGGAAAGGGGACCAGGGGTTTGGGTATGCATCATCTGAAGATCTTGTGAATTGGTCAGAGCAAGAATTTATCCCCGCCATGGAACATGAGCCTACGACGGTAAATGTCTGGGCGCCGGAGCTGTTTTATGACGATGAAAAGGATCGCTACATCATTGTATGGGCATCAACCATTCCGCATCGTTTTCCCAAAGGACAAGAGGCTGAGGACAACAACCACCGCATGTATTATACGACGACCAGGGATTTTGAGACGTTTTCTGAGACAAAATTATTCCTTGATCCGGGATTCAGTGTGATCGATGCAACCATCGTAAAGCGAGATAAAGATGATTACGTGCTGGTGCTCAAAGACAATACCCGACCCGAACGGAATTTAAGCGTGGCATTCAGTGATGATCCATTAGGTCCATACGAAAACTATTCCAAACCTTTTACCAAAAAGTTTACCGAAGGTCCAACCGTCATAGAGAAACAAAATTCCTGGCTTATTTATTACGATGCCTATGAAGATAAGGAATACCGCGCGGTCGAGACCGAAGGGTTCAAGTCATTCGAAGGTATTTCTAAGGATATACAGATCCCGGAAGGGCATAAGCACGGCACGATTGTTAAAGCCAGTGAATCGGTATTGGAGCAATTGAAGAAAAAGGCACGTAAACTTCAATCTCAAGAAAATTAGATAATAAAAGATGGTAATCGCATGATGAAGAAAAGTGTAACAATTATTTTCTGCTTTCTATGGTGTGTGTCCGCGAGTGGACAGGCACCAGATACCGCCCGATTTCACGGAACGACCTTGCCTAACATGGATTACCACCATGGACAGCTGTCACCGGTGATGGGGGTTCACAATATCCAGATACTGCGGGCGAACCGAGAATTCCCGGATCGGGCGGAGGGAACAGGCTGGACCTACAACCATGCGCCCAACATGGCTTACTGGAATGGGACATACTACGTTCAGTATTTAAGCAATCCTGTGGGAGAGCATGAGCCTCCCGGACAAACACTGATTGCGACCTCCAAAGATGGATACAACTGGTCCACGCCGGAAGTGGTGTTCGCACCATATCCTATACCTGATGGCACGGAAAAAAATGGGGCGGTTGCCCGAAATGACAGTTCACTGATGCATCAGCGCATGGGATTTTTTGTGGCGGAAAATGGTACGATGCTTACGGTCGCTTACCACGGGATGGCAATATCTGAGGAGGGGGATCCCAATGATGGAGATGGTATTGGCAGAGTAGTACGGGAAGTGAAAAAAGACGGCACCTATGGAGCTATCCATTTCATCAACTACAATGATGGATGGAATGAGGATAATACTACCTATCCCTATTATACGTCAAGCGATAATGAAGATTTTGTCGAAGCTTGCAACGAACTGCGGGATACTCCCCTGATGGTGCAGCAGTGGGTGGAAGAGGCGGATCGGGATGACCCGATTATTCCTCTGCAAGACCAGTTTAAGGCTTTAAGCTACTATCATCTTCCGGATGATCGGGTGGTCGGATTTTGGAAACATGCGTTGACTTCCATTAGCCAGGATGATGGTAAGAGCTGGGAATATCACCCTGTTCGTGCCCCGGGTTTTGTTACAGCCAATGCCAAACAGTGGGCCCAGCGTACCTCGGACGGTCGATATGCGATGGTGTACAATCCCGCCGAAGAGTATCGCTGGCCGTTGGCTGTTTCCACCAGCGAAAATGGCCTGGATTACCGGAACTTATGGCTCATTACCGGTGAAATTCCACCACGGAGATATATTGGGGCTTATAAATCGTATGGCCCACAGTATGTTCGTGGTATCCTGGAGGGGAATGGGAGTCCGCCGGATGACAATATGTGGTTGACCTACAGCATGAATAAAGAGGATATTTGGGTCGCTTCGGTCCCGGTACCGATCAAAGGCGGAGCCAAAAAGCAGGTGGAGCAGGGTTTTGCGGGTGTAACTTCTATCAAAGATCTCCAAAAATGGAATATATACAGTCCGCTGTGGGCAGCTGTTAACATTTCAGAAAGAGATAATGGAACTAAGGCTCTGGAAATGACAGACCGTGATCGCTACGATTATGCCCGAGTGGATCGCCTATTCCCGGAATCTAAACGATTGGCGACCGAGTTTACCGTAACGCCGGACCAGTCCGATTATGGGACGCTTCAGATTGAAATACAGGATGCAAAAGGGACAGGAGCCGTTCGAATTATTTTTGATGAAGATGGGATCCTCAAACTGAAGGTAGGTCCCAAAAATAATGATTTATTAGAATATGAAGCCGGGGAAGAGTATCAGTTTCGCATCGAATATGATGCCGAAAATTGGGAATATGCTCTCTATCTGAATGGAGAGCAGGTGACCTTCCGCCGGTTCTATGTGGCCGTTGATGATTTGAGCCGCGTAGTCTTTCGCACCGGCGATCGTCGTTATTTCCCAACGATTAATACGATGGAAAAGAAGGGCTCAGACTTGAAGCAGGCGGGAAATCCGGTAAAAGAAGCTGTATTCTATCTACATTCTTTGAAAACAGAAGAGTTTGATGGATTTTGATAAAATGGAGAATAGGTTAACCGAAATTTTTAAAAAAAAGACAAATGAAAAAGTTAGTAATAGCAGTATTGGTATTTTGCTGGATTGGGGCGGGTAACCTGCGGGCTCAATCAGACGACTGGAAGGAAGGAATTATTAAAGAAGAGTTCATTTATGAAGATGCTCCCTTCCCGTCAGCTCATGCAGCAACGATAGAAGAAACCGACCAGGGATTGGTATCGGCCTGGTTTGGGGGCACTGATGAAGGCGACGATGATGTCGGAATTTGGATAAGCAGGCATGAAAATGGCACTTGGACGGCCCCTGAGGAGGTTGCGACCGGGGTGCAGGATGAAGAAAAGCGTTATCCCAGCTGGAACCCGGTGCTCTATCATACACCCAATGGAAAGACGAAGCTCTTTTATAAAGTGGGACCAAGCCCTTCGACGTGGTGGGGGATGGTCATAACTTCGGATGATGGCGGAGAAACCTGGTCTGCGCCGGAAAAATTGCCGGAAGGCATCCTGGGGCCGATTAAGAACAAACCGGTTCTGCTGGAGAATGGAGATTTAATTGCCGGTTCGAGCACCGAAGATGATGGGTGGAAAGTGCATATGGAAATCAGTCCAGATTTTGGAAAAACCTGGACGAAGGTAGGTCCATTGAATAAAGGTGAAGAGTTTCAGGCCATTCAGCCGGCGATATTGACGCATGGTGACGGTACGCTGCAGATCCTTGCCCGAAGCCAGAGCCGCGCCATCGTAGAATCCTGGTCTCACGATTACGGGCAAAGTTGGTCGCCTATGAAAAAGAGTATCCTTCCCAATAATAACTCTGGACTCGATGCGGTAACCCTGGATGATGGACGGCACTTGCTCGTCTATAATCACGTGCGCCCGCCCAAAGGAGCAGAACGAGGCAAAGCGGAACGAACTCCGTTGAATGTGGCTGTTTCTGAGGATGGGAAATCGTGGAGTGCAGCCCTGGTCTTGGAGGATTCAAAAATCAGCCAATATTCCTATCCTTCGGTCATACAGTTAAAAGATGGGATGGTGCATATCGTCTATACCTGGCGGCGCGAGCGAATCAAGTATGTGAAGGTAGATCCCTCTAAGCTTGATCTTCACGCTATGGAGCAGGGGCATTGGCCCGAATGAGATTAGTGACCCAGGATGAAAATGAAAGATATTCTAAAAAAATATAGTCTCTTAGTTATACTTCTGCTTGGAATAGGAGTGGAAGGAAAGCTGTGGGTCCAGGGAACCGGCGATCGGTTACCGGCAGCTCTCGAAGAGATCGAGGCTGAATATAAGGTCAACATACGATATGACGGGGATCTGTTCAAAGGCCTTCGGATCTCAGATGAGGACTGGCAGGGAGAAAAGCTGCAAGAAAGCTTGGTAAACCTATTATCTCCTCATCATCTGATGTTTACTAAAACGGGAGAAAAGCAGTATGTGATAAAAAAGTTTGAGGTGGACCGCAGGTCGCCGAAAGTAGGCAAAGCCCAACTTGATTATTTGTCCCATCGCTATGACGATCACCAAAGTTGGCAGCAAAGGAGTGAGTTACTACACCAGTGTATGTTGAAATCTTTGAAACTCTCATCGGTACCACCAAAGCCTGATTCTGATCCTGTAGTTAATAATAAGCGTACATACAATGGCTATACGGTAGAAAATGTAGCCATTGAAACTTTGCCCGGCCTTTATGTGACGGGATCGCTTTATCGGCCTTCCAAGATGCAGGAAAAAGCACCGGTTATCCTCAGCCCCAATGGTCATTTTAACGGGGGACGATACCGGGAAGATCAGCAGCTGCGGATGGCGATCCTTGCGCGCATGGGAGCGATGGTATTTAGTTATGATTTGTTTGGCTGGGGCGAATCTCAGTTACAGGTTAGTTCAGAGGCACACCGCACTCCTCTGGCCATGACAATACAGATCCTAAACGGTATGCGTATTGTGGATTTTTTAACCGGATTACAACATGCCGATTCCACTCGCATTGGCATTACCGGAGGGTCAGGCGGAGGCAGCCAAACCATGCTGTTAACTGCCCTTGATGAGCGTATTGATGTAAGCGTGCCGGTGGTGATGCTTTCTTCTTATTTCAATGGGGGATGCCCCTGCGAAAGTGGTCGCCCGGTGCACCTGTGTGGCGGCGGGACCAATAATGTTGAAATAGCAGCTCTGGCCGCTCCCCGTCCTCAGCTCATCATTTCGGATGGCAATGACTGGACAGCAGACGTACCGGAAATTGCTTTTCCATATGTGCAGAAAATATATGGATTCTATGGAAAGGAGTCGCAGGTTGAGAATAAACACTTCCCCACCGAAGGTCATGATTACGGACCGTCCAAACGAGCAGCTATGTATCCGTTTATGGCCCGGCACCTGGGATTGAAGTTGGAAGTTGCCAACGACGAAAAAGGGAC
>DATGUX010000129.1:0-3377 GCA_035300985.1 Fodinibius sp. | reverse complement strand
TTCCGGAAGGCCCAGGTAAGTGTAACCATACCGATAATGACACACAGGAAACTCAGGAGGGCAATCAGGATATGGATAGTGCCGGTGGCAGACAGCGTTTCCCAATCAACGGGGCCGTTGACGCGATCAGTTGGAAAAAAGGCCGATAAGATAGCCCCCAAACCGTAAACGGCAATCAGCAGTGAACCAATAAACGTTTTCTTAGATTTTTCAGCCAGCTTTTGGATCATATAAGCAAGGCCTATAGATCCGAGTCCACTGATTAGGAATGCTACCGTCTGGACAAAACCATACCGGCCAATGGCCAACTCACTGATGCTGTCACCAAGCACGCTATACTGAGATACGGCCGGCAGCAACCATGCGACAGTCAGGAAAATTACTTGGCTTCCGATGACCAGCGCGGGGAGCAGGGCCAAATTCTTTGAAATTTTAAATGAGGATTGTTGAGACATGGTAATATTTAGTCTATTTCATTAAAACTGCCAGCCTAAATGAATAGTTGGAAATACTAAAACCCGGGAGGATTCAAATTTTTCGCCGCTGATTACAACCTCCTCGGTATTAAACGGATAGCTTACACTAAACCAAGGGACCATATAAAAGCCTGTTTTTTTAAACGTGAAACGATAACCGGTTCGAACTCCCAGCCCAAGTGCATTCTGGCTTTGCGTTTCATTCGTAGATTTGAGTGTGTAATCGTTCCATGAATAGGTGGCATCAAGGCCGACAAAGTAACCTCCCAGCTTCGGAAGCAGGTAATCTACCTTCATTGTTATTCCTCTGCTTCTTGCCTCCCATCCCTCATTTCCGTGAAAGAATTCTGGCTGATCAGCACCAAAACCGCCCAAGCTAATACGCAGTGGATCAAAAACATAGGCGATATGTCCGGAGTATCCATTCAGGGCGTATGCTATAGGATCTACCTCAACTTCCACCTGGCCATGAGCGTGCGGAGTTATTGCCATGGTTAAGAGGCCTACAGCAATTGGAAAGGTTAGTCGGAATAGAAGGTTGTTTTTTTGTTTAAAATTCATTTATCAGTTAGTGTTTGTTTATTCCTCGTTTTTTTAATCGACGTTGGGAGCCGTTCTTGAATCACTATTGTCGAAAATTTCATATGATAGTTCAGTACTGTTCCATCCTAACTTGGCAAGCAGTTTTTTAATTATTTTTGGTGAAGCATCGGGATGACATTCCACCCGCAGCACATTTTCCGAGTCTTCCAGGTCTATGTTCACACTGTAAACCCCATCCAGTGGCAGTAATACTTTTCGAACTGTTGTTGCGCTTTGGGATGTCTTAATATTTGTTCGAAACACCAAAATTTTAAGGTCTTCTGAAATAATGTTATTCACTCTCATGAGATCCTGTTTTTGCTGCTTACATTTCGTATTTTTTATGGCATACTGGCTTGCACCGGTATGCCGGCAAGAACTTTTCAGGCTAACCGTCGTTAAAGTACTACCTTCAGGAACGATCTAAAATGGCTAAACGCGACAATCCTCCGGGTTGATTGCGCCAGTTCTTAATTTTAATTTCGCCCTATGAGGCACGTCAGCATCTTAATAACGCACCAGGCACTCATCGCCGCCATCGGTAATACTCACTATATTTTTTCGATGGTAAACGACTTTTTACGGAAATCTGGAAAAGAGGTTCGGTTTGATTTAAATCTGGTGGGCCTTTCAAAAGAGATGAAACTCAATGATGGGCTCTACAGGGTACAGACCGATGTGGTGTTCCATGATCTAAAAGAAACTGATCTTGTCATTATTCCCCCGATGAGCGGGAGTATGGAAACCGGGGTTGCTAAAAATAAAGACTATATCCCGTGGATTTACCAACAATATAAGAAAGGAGCTGAAGTTGCCAGTTTATGTGTAGGGGCCTTCCTGCTGGCTGAAACCGGGTTGCTTGAGGGACAAAAATGTTCAACACACTGGCAAACGGCGCATAATTTCGAGGAGCGGTTTCCCGATGTACAGTTGGTGGATGAGAAAATTATAACCGACCATGACGGCTTATATACCAGTGGCGGCGCCAACTCCTATTGGAATTTACTGGTTTACCTGATTGAAAAATTTACGGACCGTGCCATGGCTGTACGCATGTCAAAGTATTTTGAGGTGGAAATGGGCCGGGATAACCAGTCGCAGTTTATGATATTCAAAGGCATTAAAACGCACGGCGATAAGCGCATCAAACAGGCCCAGGAGTATATTGAAACCCATTACCGGAAAAAGTTGACCATCGATCAACTGGCAGAACAATCGCACCTTGCCCGCAGAACGTTTCAGCGGCGGTTTAAAAATGCTACGCATTATCCTGTGGGAGAGTATCTTCAACGGGTTCGGGTTGAGGCGGCAAAAAAGGAATTGGAAGCCGGTCAAAAAACGGTAGATGAAGTAAAATATGAGGCAGGATATAACGATTCTGCCGCATTCAGGGAGGTTTTTAAAAAATTTAGTGGCCTCACCCCCGTTGAATACCGGAACAAATACAACAAAGAAGCCTTGTGGTGGAGCACCGCAAAGAATGAATAAGTAATAGATCAAGAGGGAAGCGGTGCCGGCCCGATAGCAGTTGAGTAGTTAATTCATTTAATCGATCCCCAAAATTAGGGACAGACATCGGCGTTAGAGCCTCTTGGCCAGGTATCCCAAGGGGTAAGCTTATAGCAATAACCGGAACCAGGGTAATAAAACGAGACTTCCCGGGTCTCAGAAACCTGGGAACGCTATAAAAGAACCATTTCGGGCGCTTAAAGCCCAAGCAGGTTGGTTAGTTTAGCAGCTTGCCGTCGTGATATATCAAAGGTCTTGTCCTCCGGGAAATAAACCCTGAGTCCCCCGTTGTGCCAAGGCTTAATATTTTCTACGTATTTGAGATTGATGATGACTTGGCGGTTAGCGCGGAAAAATGTTCGGGGAGAAAGTCGCTCTTCAAGTGAATTAAGTGAGCTCTGAATCAATGTTTTTTCGGACCCGAAATGGATTTGAGCATAATTGCCCATCGTTTGAAAATACCTGACCTCACTCAGTGTTATAAAACAGCATTTCTCACCGTTTTTAACAAAAAAATTATCATCAGGATTTAGCCGGCGGTTTTTTCCTGTATTTTCTTCACGAGATTTGATTGCCATCCGAACTTTATCAAGAGCCTTTGCCAGGCGTTCTTTGCGAATGGGTTTCATCAGATAATCGAGCGCATTTTCTTCGAAAGCGCGAACGGCATATTGATCGTAAGCAGTTGTAAAAATAACGTTGGGTACAGGATAGAGGCTTTCCAGTAATTCAAAACCATCTTCTCCCGGCATCTGAATATCAAGTAATAATAGGTCAGGATTTTCTGAACGGATACGTTTCCGGGCTTTA
>DATGUX010000128.1:0-8007 GCA_035300985.1 Fodinibius sp. | reverse complement strand
GCCAAAGAAGGGGAAGTCGTTTTCCCTCTCACTCCTCTTATGCGGGTGGAGGGCTCTATTATCGAAACCCAGATTCTGGAAACGCTCATCCTCAATATCCTTAATTTTGAATCGCTTATTGCCACCAAGGCGGCGCGGATGAAAGATGCTGCCGGCGACAAAAAAATTCTTGACTTCGGGCTGCGCCGTGCTCAGGGTCTGGGCGGTATCCAGGCCAGCAAAGCCGCCTATATCGGTGGTGTTGAGGCTACCTCTAACACCTATGCATCTTTTGAGTACGGCATCCCGGCCAGCGGCACTATGGCTCATTCCTGGATTCAGTCTTTCGAAGACGAACTAACGGCCTTCCGTAACTATGCCAAATTTTATCCTGACGATTGTATATTACTGGTTGATACCTATAATACTCTTTCGAGCGGACTACCCAATGCTATTACGGTAGCTAAAGAGCTGGAAGAACGCGGCCATCGCCTGAAAGGAATTCGCCTTGATAGCGGTGATTTAGCCTATTTTGCCAGAAAAGCCCGTAAGATGCTGGATGATGCCGGTTTGGATTACGTCAAAATTGCGGCATCAAACCAACTGGATGAACAGCTTATTCAAAGTCTGCTCAATCAGCACGCGCCCATCGACCTTTTCGGCGTGGGTACCCGCCTGGTCACCGGCTATGAAACCCCCGCTCTCGACGGGGTTTATAAACTGTCGGCCGTCAATGATGAGCCGAAGCTAAAAGTATCAGAGAATGTAGAAAAGACAACCCTGCCCGGCCGAAAGAAGGTGATGCGCTACAGTAATGGCGAAGGAGGTTTCTACGGCGATGGGATTCTGCTGGCAAATGGAGATCCAAACAAAACCATCCACCACCCGCTATATACCTCCAAGCGTATGGACGTCTCCGACTTTAAAGTGGAGCCGCTGCTGCATCAAGCCTTTGAAAACGGCCGGGCCTGTTTCCAGCTCCCCACCCCTGCTGAAAGTGCGCGCTATGCTCAAGAACGCCTGCAGAAGCTAAATCCTGAACATAAACGCTTTGAAAATCCCCATATCTATAAAGTGGGAATCAGTAAAAAACTGCTGGATTTAAAAGAAAAACTAACCAAAAAATTAAAATAAAATTTATTGTCAGCGTTATGAATGCTCTTTTAGTTGTTGATGTACAAAACGATTTTTGTCCCAATGGTGCGCTGGGTGTTCCCGGAGGCGATCAGATTGTTCCCGTTGTTAATAAACTTGCCGACCGGTTTGGGATTGTCATATTAACGCAGGACTGGCATCCGTCCGCCCACTCTTCCTTTGCGTCTTCACACTCCGCAAAAGAAGCCTACGAGACCATCGATATGCCTTACGGAACGCAAGTACTCTGGCCCGACCACTGCGTGCAGGATTCTAAAGGCTCAGATTTCCATCCCGACTTGCTGACCAGCAAAAGCCAACTCATCATTCGCAAAGGCTTCCGAAAGGATATAGATTCTTATTCAGCCTTTTTTGAAAATGACAACACCACCCCAACAGGACTGACGGGCTATCTTCGCGACCGCAGAGTCAATACGCTCTATGTTGTGGGACTGGCAACCGACTTTTGCGTCAGATGGTCGGTATTAGACGGAATGAAAGAGGGCTTTGAAATGCATGTTGTGGAAGATGCCGTGAAGGGCATTGACCTTGACGGTTCGGTTGAAGAAGCCTGGAAGGAAATGCTTGATGCCGGGGCCCAAAAAACTTCATCCGAAAAATTACTTTCGTAGTCGCCTTTGTGATTTTCCTTCAACGCTACGAAGAAAGAAGAACACAGACGGATAAGGTTAGAAGTGCGGAAGCCACTTGTCCATGATCGTCTTTGGCATAGGACGAGTATGTCTAAGACTGTTAACCCATCGCAAGTTTGATACTTAGTTGAAGGGCTATTTCAAAGCTCTCTTTGTGCTATAATAAGCACAGAATAACCAATTAACACAAGATGCATCACCAAACAGATTTTTGCGTATTAGGAGCCGGTCTGGCCGGCCTTTCGGTGGGTGATGCACTGCAGGAACACGGTTTTGAAACGATCGTAGTTGAAAAGAACGCTATCGGTTCCGGTGCATCCGGGACGCCCGGCGGACTGGTTAATCCGGCAATCGGCCGGCGCGGCACCAAAGTATGGAAAGCCGAAGAGGGCTATCGGGCCATCGCTGAGAATCTGGAAAAAATCCAGCAGCATGGCGATGAGCCTTTCTATCAAAAGAATGGCCTCCTCCGGCCGGCACTTTTGGAAAAGATGGCTCAGAAAATGAAAGAGCAATACGAACTGACGCTTTGGCCTGACGGCTGGTGCCAGTGGAAATCCGAGCTGGAAATTAAAGAGCTCCATCCCGGTATCCAGTGTGTTGACGGAGGGCTTTGGCTGCCGATAGGGCTCACTGTTGATGTTGGCTCCTATCTCCAGGCTTATGCTGAATATCTCATTGGTACAGGCCTTTCCTTTAAAACAGGGACGCATCCATACCTTACCGAAAACAATGGAGGGTGGAAAATAGAGCTTGATACCGACACCATCCAGTCCGATAATATTGTCTTTTCTATTGGCGCGCAGACTAAAAATTCTTTCTGGTGGGACTGGCTGCCACTGGAGCTAACCAAAGGCCAGACGGCAACTTATTCGACCAATGGGGAAACCCTTTCCTTCTCCCATTCTATTTCCAGTTTGGGCTATATAGCTCAAAGCCACAGGGATAATACCTTCATACAGGGCAGCACTTACGAACATGACTTTAATCATTTAGAGCCGGATAAGAAAGGCCAGCAATACCTGCGCAAACGCATGCGGCGAACCCTGCCGAAGCTGGCAGAAGAGGCAACCTTAGTCGATCAATGGGCCGGCATTCGGGTCTTTACGCCTGATAAAAAACCGATCCTGGGTCGTCATCCAATTCACAATAATATGCACATTTTTACCGCACTGGGCTCAAAAGGCCTGCTCTATAGCAAGTTTTTAGCCAACCACTATATCGATCACCTTATAAACCGTACCGGCCTCTTCCCCAAGATAGCTATTGAGCGATATACCAAAACCCGGCGTTAAAATATTTCTACAGTCAAATCGTTGACGAAAGCGAAATTCTATCTTATAAAGGGCTCCATATCATTTTGATTCTATCTTACCTATGGCTATTATTGCTTGCCTAAATATGTCTTTAATTGCTTCAATTATAAAATAGGCGCGAATGTTTTCGAACCACAGATCAACGAATCGAACCTTAGCTCTTATTACCTTCCTTGCAGCTCTGGTTTTGTATATGCTCACCATGGCTCCTACGGCCAGTTTTTGGGATGCCGGTGAATTTATCGCCGTTGCTCACGGCCTTCAGGTAAATCACCCGCCCGGAGCCCCTTTTTATTCGTTGCTGGGACGCCTTTTTTCGATGTTTATGCCGGCAAACTATGTGGCCGTAAGCATCAACTTTATCAGTGCGCTCAGCTCTGCATTAACGGTAATGTTGCTCTATCTGATTATTGTTCGGCTGGTGCGTGAGTGGAAAGGAGCGCCTGATAATATGCCGGACATTGGGAAAATTGGCATGTACGGCGGTGCTCTTATTGGCGCCTTTACCTTTGCCGTTACCGATACCTTCTGGTTTAATGCCGTAGAGGCCGAGGTTTATGCCGTTTCCATGTTTTTTACGGCCATGGTGGTGTGGCTGGCGCTGGTATGGGCCGAAAAGCATGATGAGCCCTATAATGAACGCTGGCTTCTCCTCATCACTTACCTCTTTGGTATTGCTTTGGGCATCCACTTATTAAATCTTTTAGCCCTCTTTTTTGTAGCACTCATCATCTATTTCAAAAAGCGCAAATTTGAACTAATATCATTTGCGGTGGCAGCCGGTTTGGCCGTTATCACTTTCCTGGCCATTTATCCATTTACGGTTCAGTCCATTCCGTCAATTATGGAGAGCGTAACGCAAGCCAGCTATGGGCTGATTGGTCCTGTAGCCTTCATGATATTTGTCGTTTTATTAATTGGCGGCGGTATCTACTATACCCATAAGAATAATCATCGGATGGCCAATATTATCCTTATTGGCTATGCCATGATTCTGATTGGCTACTCATCCTACGCCCTTATCTTCATCCGCTCTGCCGCCGATCCCCCCATCGATGAAAACGATCCCGAAACCGTCGATTCTTTTATCAGTTACCTTGGAAGGGAACAATATGGTGATACGCCCCTGCTCAGCGGTCATACCTACGATAATGAAGCTGGAGCCATCAACCGGGAGCAGGAAGTGTTGTTCCCGCGGCGCTATTCGAGTAATCCCCAGCACCTGCAGCAGTATAGAAAATACTCCAGCGATCTGGATTTCTTTCTGGATTATCAGGTCTATCATATGTACATCCGCTACTTTAACTGGAACTTTATTGGCCGTGATGCCGATTTTCAGGATGCAGGATGGCAAGCCGGTTTCAGCGATTCCCAAAATGAAGATAATCCTGCTCACAATAGCTACTACTATATTCCATTTTTACTGGGCCTTTTTGGCATGCTCTTTCATTTTCAAAAGGACTGGAAACGGGCACTGTCAGTATTGGTTCTCTTCTTGATGACCGGCCTGGCGATCATTGTATTTCTTAATCAAACACCGCTGGAGCCGCGCGAGCGCGATTATGCTTATGTGGGATCCTTCTTTGCCTTTTCGATATGGATCGGTATGGGAGGCATAGGGTTAATAGAATTGGTAAAAGAACACCTCAAATCCAGCAAGCTTGCTGCCTATGCCATTCTGGGCCTGCTTTTTTGTGGTTCTCCGCTGCTTATGGGTATGCAGAACTTCCATGACCATGACCGGTCAGAGCGCTATGTGGCGCCTGACTATGCTTATAATCTGCTGCAGTCAACGGCCCCTAACTCCATTTTATTCACCAATGGCGACAACGACACCTTCCCGCTTTGGTATCTGCAGGAGATAGAAGGGGTACGGACCGATGTGCGGGTTGTAAACCTGAGTTTGCTTAACACCGAATGGTATATCAAGCAGATGCGTGATCAGTGGTCGCATGAATCACCGCCACTGCCTATTTCACTGACGGATACAGAGATTGAACAAATCACCAGCGGCCTCACGCTGCACAAGCCGGATACCGTTTCAATACCGGTTAACAAAGAGCTGTTAAAGAAAGCCTTTTCTGATAAACAGGAATACCGGGAATCTATTGGTGTTAAACCGCCGGACACCGCGCTAAACGTTTACAGTAAAGGTGTGGGCTTTAATATGCCAGTCGATTCACTGGATAACCGCGTGTACTGGTACTATAAAGGCCGGCCGGCCGGTGCCGACCAGCAGGGCAACCAGCGCTACTTTACGCAGGTACAGGACAAAGTAATTATGGATATCCTGCGTACCAATAAGTGGCTGCGCCCGATCTATTTTGCCAATACGGTTTCTTCACAAAGCCAGCTGGGTCTGCAGCCCTACTTCCGTTTCGAAGGTAAAACCTTCCGTATTGTTCCGGATCGCCACAGCAATGCCACTTATGGTTGGGTCAATCCATCCATACATGCCAAACGCCTGGAAAAGTTCCGCTTCCGGCAATGGAATAATCCCGATGCCTACTTTGACGAGAGTATACGTCGCAAGCTGGGCAATTACCGATTTAGTGTTACCGAACTGGCCAATAAATACAAAGCCATTGGCAAGCCCGACAGCGCAAAATACTGGCTGAACTGGGGAGAAGAACACATCCCCTTTAATATCAGCAGCAATAATATAAATTCTGTCGCACTCTATGCCCACAGCTATGCCAGCGTCGGTGATGACAGCAGTGCCGTTGGTTTAGCCGAAAAGGCACAGGAACAGCTTATTACAGATCTGAAAAGTGATATGCAGGAATTTAACAAGCTCCAGCAGCGCATCTCTGAGCTGGATCAAAGGATGAACAGTGCGCGTCAAAATGCCGATATGCAGCAGCGCAGACGCCTGCAGGGACAGGTTCAGCAGGTAACCGAGCGACGACAGCAGCTGACTCGGGGCATCTCCTTTGCTATCAGTCACCTGACCATTGTGCAACGCATCTACTATATGGCCGGACTTGACGAACAGGCTGCGGCCCTTGCCAGCCGGGTCGATGCCATAACCGGTGGGCAAATATCGTTGCCGGCTTCCAAAGAAGAAAACAAGAAGCAGTTCGACCAATTTCAAATTAATTAGTTTCTTATTGTAAATGGAAGATAGTATATTTTAACAGCTAATTATTTCAGCGAATAACATAAGTGATGGTTCACCAATTTACCCAAGAAAATATCGACGCCATTTCGGCTATTCTCCAAACGCAAGCCAAGCCCATTGGAGACGACGTCTATCGCCTTGAGGTGGTTAATGAAGAGGAAGGCCGCAAACTTGCCGTAGAGATTCATCTGGGTATGCGTGTAAAAGGCAAAGAGCTCAATATGGTTTCTGTTTATGCACAGGATACCTTTCTTCAGCTGCACAACTGTACGGCCTTTATTGCCAGCGACATGCTCAAACAGGTCACATTTTTTGGGCGTCAGGGCGGCCATACATCGGGACTTATTATTGAGCAGGGAGCCGGCTGCAGCCTCTATTCAAATGTGAATGACACGATCCTTAACAGCGATTTTACCCAATTGCCCGAAGATCTGATGATGTGCGCCATTGCCCTTTCGCTGACTGAGTCGGTAGATTTAGACGGCTTTTCTTTTGATGAAGATTAAGTACCGCTATGCCTGCTGAAGAGGCTGACATCCAGCTATTTAATCAAACGAGTTGCTCACTGCCCGTTTCAGAAGCCCAGATAAGTCAAATAGCCTCCGCCCTCGGTCAACATGAAAACTGTTCATTCCTATTACTGGAGGTCGTTTTTGTGGATGAAGAAGAAATTGTTCGCATTAATAAAGAATACTTAGACCGCCGGTATATAACCGATATTATCACCTTCCGCTACGACAAAAAAGACCATAACTCAGGCATTGAAGGGACTTTATTTTGTTGTGCCCCGAGAATTAAAGAACAGGCCCTGGAGTATGACGTGCCTGCAGAGAATGAATTCCGTCGGATTGTAATCCACGGTTTGCTCCACCTGATTGGTTATGATGACCAGTCTGATGGAGCCCAGAGGCAAATGACCGAAAAGGAAGATTTCTATCTAAGTCTCAGCTGACCGCCTGACTGCCCTTCCACTATTTTTAGTATAGATTTTCGCTGATTATATGACTACACTAACTACTGTATGAGCGAGCAAATACCCGATTCTAATAAGCATAGTACCGCCCTGAATGCGGCTAAAGAGAAGACCAGCGAACAGGGGCGGCAGCTTTGGCAGATCATCAAAAAACACAGTAATGCCGAACAGCTGGCCGCCGAATCGCCAAATCAGACACAATCTCCCCCATCAAAGCAGCAAGAACACAGCTCAACAGCCCTGAATATACTTGCGCTTTTTCCCTATTTGTTGGTCGCTGCCTTCGTTATATCCTTTTTTTGGAATTTTACCGGTCTTTCCGCAACGCTTTTGGGATACACGCTGAGCTTTTCAGGCCTTCTTAAAATTGTGAGCGTTAGCGGTCTCATCGGCTTCTTAACCAACTGGGTGGCCATCACTATGCTGTTTAAACCTGCACAAAAGCGGCCTCTCTTAGGCCACGGTCTTATTCCGGCGCAGAAAGATCGCATTGCTTATCGGCTGGCCCAGGCAGTTTCGGAAGATCTTATTAACCCGGAAATTATTAAAAAGAAGATCAGCGAATCGAATATTATCAGCCACTACCGCGAGAAATCCACCCGCTACGCAAAGAGCATTATTGACAATCCGGATTTTCGCGAAGACCTCAAACAGTGGGTCCTCATGTATCTTAATGAAATGATCGCCGACCCGGAAATACGCGGGGCACTGGCCAAGCGCATACTGCAACAAATTGAGGAGGCCATTCAGGATAAGTCCTTCGAGAAAGTAGCGCTCAGAGCCTATTCCTACGTAAAAGGCCAGCAGATGCAGCATATCATCGAAGAATCG
>DATGUX010000127.1:0-11984 GCA_035300985.1 Fodinibius sp. | reverse complement strand
GCCGGCCTGCTCTCACAGGGAGATCATACCGGTGACCCGGATGTGGTGGGGCTGGCCAAGGAATACCTGTTGCGCTCAGGGAACCAAAACAACTCCCCATTTGTCGGTCCGGTCCATCGGCTGGATCGTCCCGTCAGTGGGCTGATGCTGCTGGCTAAAAGCAGTAAAGCTGCGCAACAGTTATCAGAACAGATCAAAAACCGTACTATTCAGAAGATTTATCGAGCCATAGTTGAGGGCAAACCACCTCCCAACGGCTTGCTTGTTCATCATCTGCTAAAAAATAACAATCGTAATATTGTTAGGGTTGTAAATTCCGGGGAACCGAAAGCTAAAAGGGCGGAGCTTTCTTTCGTTCGTATAGAGCACAAAGAAACCTTGGCACAGCTTTCCGTGCACCTGCAAACGGGGCGCTCACACCAGATCCGCGTACAGTTGGCGGAAGCAGGCTATCCCATCTGGGGTGATTATAAATATGGCTTAGACCAACCTGACGGCCGAGATATGGCTCTACAGGCAGCAGAACTTGTATTCGATCATCCCGCAACGGGTAAACAACAAGTATTTAAGCTGGACAGGCCTGAAGATGCACCGTGGAACCGTTTTTAAGGTTGCGGTCTATTCTCCCCGCTCTTTAGACATTTCTCGCTCGTAAGCCATGATAAAGTCTCGTTCGCTCAACACGCCAATAAATTCACTTCCTGATCCCGGCCGCAAGACGGGCAGTTCCCGTTCCCCCGATTCTCTAAAATATTTCAGGGCCGTGCTGAAAGAATCGCTAAGCTTCAGCAATTTGGCCGGTACCATTACATCCGCTGCAATGATAAGCCCTTCTATATCCTGTTGCAACAGCGAACGCACATCATAGAGTGAGAGCATTCCAACAATCTCTTTCTCATCATTTTCAACCGGTAAAATAAGGGAATCCGTTTGGCTAAATTTATCCAGCACCTCCCTGGCCGGACATCGATAGCTGATACGGGGGATTGATTCCACCTTCTGATAAGCCGTGCGTACCTTCAGTTGATCCATAATGGATCCCAGGAAATTATCCCGGTAAGAAGCAGAAGAAAATCTGTTTTGGAGCTGCTGCTTGTAAATACTCCAGCTCTGAGAACCAAGGTAAGCAATGGTTCCGGCAAAAATAAGGGGTACGATCAGCCCATAGCTGTTACTCATTTCAGAAATCAGGATGGTTGATGACACCGGCACATTGGCTACGGCCGCAAGAAAGGAAGCCATTCCAACCAGTACAAAAGCCTCGGGGCTGCTGATGGTGCCGGGGGCTATTGCCTCAATAGCATACCCTATTACCCCGCCCAAAAGCCCCCCGATTACTAATGACGGACCAAAAACGCCGCCCGAAGCGCCCGATTGAATAGTAAAAGAGGTGGCAAGAATCTTTAATCCGGCCAAAGCCAGCATAAACCACACCGTCATATTACCATTGAGCGCCGACTGTAGCGGGCCATAGCCGGGTCCAAGCACATCGGGAACGAAAAAACCAATAGCTCCAACCAACAATCCACCAATAGCAGGCTTGAGATAGATCGGGACCTCTACTTTATTAAAAAGGCGCTTGACGCTATAAAAAATCTTGTTGTATGCAATGCCGGCCACCATGATAACTACTGCTAAAACAATGAACAGCAGTAATTCATAAGGATTGGTGAAACTGGCTGCTTCAAAGGCAAAGATCGGCTGCCACCCCGTTACCGACGCATATACCGAATAACTTATAATGGAGGCAATGATTGCGGCTACCAGTCCCTCGCTTTCAAAATCGTTACGATAGAGCACCTCCGAAGAGAAAAGGGCCGCACCAATGGGAGCCTTAAAGATGGCTCCAATACCGGCTGCCAGCCCTGCCATCATAAGAATACGCCGCTCCCGAATACCCATTCCCAGCTTTTCGCATACATAGGATCCTATTCCAGCTCCAATCTGGGCAATGGGTCCTTCCTTTCCGGCACTTCCACCGCTCCCAATGGTCACAACCGATGCTATCAGCTTGGTTATCGGAACATTCTTGGGCACCCGGCCCGACCCGTGATAGCTTCCAATTACGGCATCATTGCCGTGCCCCCCTGCTTTGGGAGCAAAGAGATATACAACAATTCCTGAAATCAATCCCCCGATGGCGGGCAGGATAACAATTAGCCAGCGAAGCTGAACAGAGATGATACCAAGATCAACCTTAAGGAAGCCGGGGATCTGGTCTCCATCGGGCCGGGATGGGGGAATGCCCGCCATATGCGTAAAAGAAAACTCCTGAATCACATCCAGCAAAAAAGTAAACAGAAGCGCAAAACTACCGGCTGTAACTCCTATAATAATACAATAGAACAGCCAGCGGCCGGTCACAATCATATTTACCGACTGGCCAAAGTCATACAGATTTGTTCGGATTTTTCGGGAGTTAAAATCAAACATCCTTTTTGCTTATAAATGAGCCCAAGTTATTGCTAAATGAATAACCGGGATACAACAAAGCTACCTAATTTTCCGGCATAATATCCATTCCATATAAAATTATGTCAGGTTGCAAGTTCTAATATTTTGACTTAGAATCAGTAAGGTTTAATATGATAATATTTCCATGATAAATATTTAATTTTTTTAAACAAATAACTATATAATGAAAGATATTTATTGGTACTCTGTCTATTTGTTTTTTATGGCGGTAATTTTTTCCGGCTGCACAAGCTCCTACCATGTCAGTGAAACTGGAGGTGGATTTAGTATAACGAAGTTAGCAGATAATACTTATCAAGTACATAATCTAAGTAACAGACATACCTCGCAAAAAGAAATTTCAGAATACATCTTACGCCGCTGTGCACAAATGACTTTAGAAGAAGACAGCCGATATTTCATCATCAGCTCGCAATCGCAATCATTCAGTGAGAGCGAAAATAACAGCATCTCCTATGGTCAAGTAATTTTTAAAATACTTCCAAATAATAATCAACAAAGTATTTATCCCATATTAGATGCCATTACGGTTGTAAAAGAAACTGATGCAATAGCAGGCGGTAGGCTTTCAAATAAAGCGAGGCAGACTTATAATAAATTGTTAGATGCCGAGTATAAATAACAAAAAAGTATGTGGTTGGTAATCGCTAATATTTTATTGCAATCTAACCCCTTGTAAAAAAGAAAATGTCAAGCAGATACCACTCACTTCCGGTCATCCCCATTTTGTAAGTCCTTAGCATTTTTCGTAGCCTACTATTTAATTTGAATCGTTGGCCAGTTTAGGCGCGGGGCCATTAACAGAGCTTCAATCAAGAATTTATCTGAATAAACCCGAACCTCTACTTATGAGTAAATATATTTTTGATGCCTGTATGATTTTACCGGCGGCCGGTCTATCACTGACTGTTATCTATTGGGATTTGGAGGAAATCTATTTAAACTTTCCATGATACCTTAATGAGGATTTTATTTTATCGGTCAATATTCGCAGCGATTTTTTAGCCGGTCGGATCAATAATTTTAGGTTCAAATACTTATGCAGCAGGAGCTTCATATTACAGAAGAAGATAGTCATCTTTTGTGGGGACTGATTATCCTGGTGTGCACTACGGCGGGTACCTATCTGCTGACCGGCTCCTTTAGCGCAAGTGGCTGGAATCCCATAAATTTATGGCAGGTTGCAGCTCTCCTCCTGTTTCTCATCAGCTTTATGGGCATTTTCAAACTTTCTGAACCGCGATATCAATTTATCTTCCGCATTGAAGACAATCTGCTCCAAATCGAGATCTTAAAAGGCAGCCATCCGGTGGATGTGCGCATGATTCCGCTCCGCGATATTGCAGCTCTGAAGTTTAGCCCTGTCCGCTCCCGTTCCTCCGGTGAAGCGCTGTTCGACTTTTCCCGCAGTTACCATCTGATGTGGCGCAAGCGCAGTGAAGCCTCATTTAAGATGCTCTTAGCAGTCGAATCCTCCCATATTACCCTGAAAGTTGATGATATTGCAAGTATCATGCGCTTTATTAAAAGGCGAATACCCGATGTTGAGATCCCTCCCTCCCAAGCCAACTTCTTCAACCTGTAGCACAATTTTTCATCATTGCTAATAGAGCTTATCTATTCGACCGCTTAATATTATCAATTAACAATTCTCAGATTAGCGGGATACCTTAATCAACAGTTTCAAGAGCCTGATGTACAGGAGGAAGTTAATCTACTAATTCACTCTAAAATTTTTCCTAAATTCATGATTACAGTCGGTCAAAAGTTTCCAACATTTGATAAAAATGCTTGTATTTCGCTTGAGAAAGGTGAAGAGTTTACACGCATTACTTCTGACATTCTTAATAATGAAGTAGATCAATGGACCGTCATGTTCTGGTGGCCCAAAGACTTTACCTTCGTATGCCCTACCGAGATTGCCTCCTTCAACGACAGTTTCGATGAGTTCCGCGACCGCGATTGTACACTGATCGGCGCTTCTACCGATTCTGAATTTGTACACCTGGCATGGAGAAAAGATCATGAAGATCTGCGCGACCTAAAATTCCCGATGCTGGCCGATACTTCTAAATCCCTGGCAGACGAACTGGGTATCCTCGAGCCGGAAGAAAAAGTAGCTTATCGTGCTACCTTTATCATCGATCCCGACGGCATTGTACGATGGAGCTGCGTAAACGGCCTGAATGTAGGACGTAATGTAGAGGAAGTAATCCGGGTACTGGATGCTCTCCAAACAGATGAACTTTGCCCGTGCAACTGGGAAAAAGGCGAAGAAACAATAACTGCATAATTTAGATCAATTCATCCTATGTTTGTTACAGCAGATACAGCAGAAATTAAAAACGACCTGCTCAAGGATTTAGAGCTGGACGAAAGCTACAGCTCTACATCCCTCGATGCA
This sequence comes from Fodinibius sp., assembly GCA_035300985.1. Lineage (GTDB taxonomy): Bacteria > Bacteroidota > Rhodothermia > Balneolales > Balneolaceae > Fodinibius. The sequence goes on along the minus strand of DATGUX010000127.1, from coordinate 7,105 downwards.
CTGGTTGAAGGTGAGTCACGCTACGTTAAAGATTTGCGGGTTAATCTAAAGAATACCCTCAAGTCTGATCATATGTCCGACAAGGAAACAGCGCTCATAGCTCTGGCTATTTCAGCTAACTTTAAGAACGAGCCGCTTAAAAAGTACTTTAAGGCACTGGCCGTCTCTAACGAGGCTACCGGCGAGGAAATTGGTGATACCATTGCCTGTACTTCACTATTGTCGGCCAATAATGTGTTCTACCGCTACCGTCATTTTGTTGACAAGGAGAGTTATAACAAGATGTCGGCACGCATTAAGATGAACATTATGGCTAAACCAAAGCTCGAGAAAGAATTTTTTGAGCTGATCAGCCTGGCCGTATCAGCAGCCAACGGCTGCGAAATGTGTGTACAGTCCCACGAGAAGTCGCTGATTAAAATGGACAGCTCCGAAGAACGCATCTTTGATGCCATTCGGTTGACTTCCGTCATCACCAGCTTAGACAAAATTGTGTACTAACGACTATCCCTTATCATAATCCCTAAAGGCGGCGTACCTGGAATATGGACGCCGCCTTATTTTTTTCATTATTATAGGGAGTTTTACCAAACTAAGCTTCCATCCTGAATGTAGTTGAAGAATCTCGCTTTAAAAGCTGAATCCATTTAAAAGAGATTCCCCGGCAAAACCGGAATGACAACTTCCAAAGTTTTGCAAAATCCTCTTGTATGTAGGGGTTCGCTAATAATCCCGGGAAAGACTTAGCTCATTGTTTAAACCTGATGATGGCAATATTAGATGCGGCATCAGTGTCCCCTATTTTCAAATAGCTGGCTTATCCGCACTGGAGATTCCCATCCATCGACCATCCCAAACCAAACCCCTCTCACATTTTGCCGGTTATTAAATTAAGTACCGTACCGGCTTTCACACCGATACGGGCAGGTCATCAGGTACATTCATTGTCTTGAAAGGCGTCTCGCGGAACAATTATGATCAATTAACTTCTTCTGCTATTATAAAGTTATCGTTAAGCTTATGTCCATTAAGTTCTTCTACATCTTAGTAATAGCAATATTCATCTGTGTTCATTATTATATACGTATACTTAATATAAGTTAGGTCATCTTATTTTAATTGCTATTACCATAGATGGAAAATAAAGGGATTACCCAGCTGTTGATACGTCTTAAAAAGGGCGAGGATAACGCATGGGATAAGCTATATCCACGCGTATATGAAGAACTTAAGGCCTTGGCTTATAGTCATATGAGTCGGCAATCACCCGACCATACCCTCTCGCGCACGGAACTGGTTCATGAAACTTATTTAAAAATGATTGATCAGACTCAAGCTGAGTTTGCCGATCGCAGTCATTTTTTAGCCATAGCTTCGCGATGTATGCGACAAATTTTGATTGATTATGCCCGTAAAAAATATGCCGGCAAGCGAGGAGGTAAAGAAAAAGACCTGACCTATATCGACGAGATTTTTGAGGATCAAAAAAGCAAAGCAAAAGAACTTATTGACATCGATGATGCACTGAAACGCCTGGAAAAGCTCAGTGAACGCCTTAGCAAAGTGGTAGAAATGCGTTTTTTTGGGGAAATGACGATTGAGGAGACGGCTCAGGCGCTGGGAATTTCTGAAAGTACCGTCAAAAGAGACTGGCTGAAAGCACGAGGTTGGTTATATAAAGAGCTAAAGGGACGATTTGAGATTGAGTAGCTGCGGGTAGGTTTGGTTCTTTAGTTTTTCAAGAAGACAAATTTTACTCCCGAAATACTATCTTGTGGTCAAAGGCCAACAATAAATCATAATTTGTGGCATACTGTTTTTAAAGTTGAGATATAGCTTCCTGCTTTAAAAACAGTATTAGCCGGTACTGCGTTGAACCGGATAGATGTTACTGCTGATATACTTCCATGGCTGACTGGGAAAATATAGAAACCATTCTTGATAAAGCTTTAACCCTCCCTGAAGGAGAACGAAAGGACTATATAAACAATAAATGCTGCGGCGATAGTAAGTTAAAGGGTGAAGTCACTCAACTTTTGGATTCGATTACTGCTTCCGAAGGCTGGCTGGAAAATCCAAAAGTTTATAAGCAAGGTCTTTATCAGGGCGTTTCCAATGATATAGAAGGTATCAATACGGCCGATTCACTCATTGACCAGGTCGTTGGGAACTATACCATAAAAGAAAAGCTTGGCCAAGGCGGCATGGGTACCGTATATCGTGCCGAGCGGTCGGATGGTACCTTTGAGCACCAGGTCGCGATTAAGGTTATCCGGAGCGAGCAGGCCACCGATGCAAATATCCGCCGTTTCAAACGGGAAAGAAATATTTTAGCCGGCCTCAACCATCCCGGCATTGCCAGGCTTTTTGACGGAGGTATTACCGATCAAGGTATTCCCTATCTCATTATGGAATATATTGACGGCATTGCTATCGACGAGTACTGCCGGACCAATAAACTGTCCATTGACGAACGCATTAATTTATTCAAGAAGGTGCTGGATGCCGTAATGTATGCCCATGAAAGCCTGGTGGTTCACCGCGATCTTAAGCCTGACAATATTTTTGTCACAGCTGACGGACAAGTAAAAATACTGGATTTTGGAATTTCCAGCCTTCTCGAAACCCATGGAAACACCGACTCCTCTCAATTAATTACCGGCGGACGCCTGCTTACCCTCCGTTATGCCGCACCGGAACAGGTGAAAGAGCAACCCATTACAACGGCTACTGATCTATATGCACTGGGAACTGTTTTTTACGAACTGCTGTGCGGTAGTCACCCACTGGAGATGAAAGAAAAATCATTCTATGAGAGTGAACAGCTTATTCTGAGCCAAAACCCACCTGCTCCCAGTGCAAATATGTCATCTGAACAGCAATCGTTTCAGAGAATAATCCGGGGTGACCTTGACGCTGTCGCTTTAAAAGCACTTCGCAAAGAGCCGGAACAACGCTATCGCACAGCGAACCATTTTTTACACGATTTAGCTGGCTATCAGCAGGGCTTACCGGTTTCTGCCAGGCCCTATTCTCTCAAATATCGCTCCCGAAAATTCTTGGTCCGCCATAAGTACGCAATTGGTATAGCAGCCGGCTTCTTGGCACTTATCATCGCCTTATCCACAATCTATACCTTGCGGATAACGGAAGAGCGAAATAACGCCCGTTTGGAAACTCAAAACGCCATCCAGATAAAGAATTTACTCAATGGCATTTTACAGCAGACCAATCCTTTTGTTCAAACGAACAGAAATTTGTCTCTGGTCGAGATTCTTGACAACGGATCCGAAGAGATCAGAAATAGCTTAGAAAATCAACCCCATGTAAAGGCCGAACTTCTGGGTATCATCGGTGATAATTATGTTAAATTGGGAGAGTTTGTTAAAGGAGAGAAACTGCTGGATGAGGCTATTGATCTACATAAACCATCAAATTTAAATAGTGTTGAAAGAACCTACATTAACAATTTGAGCCGATTGGGATTGGTTTACTTGCGGACCGGCCGCGATAAAAAGGCGGAAACGACCTATTTAAAAGCACTCGAAACGTCCAGAAATACCTTTGGACCAAAATCTCATCTTGCGGCCGATACATACCTAAGCTTGGGATTAGTCTATCGCGATATGGGGCAATACCTTAAATCCAGGGAATACTATAATACGGCCCTGACCTTAGCTGATTCTTCCCAAAAGCAGATTATTGCCCATTCCATTGGAAACCTGGCCGATGCCTACCGAGATCAAGGTATGTTTGAGGAAGCTATTAACCTGCATAAAAGAAGCTTAAAGCTCAACTATCAGATACTTGACAGTCCGCATCCCACCCTTGCCAGTGCTTATAACAGCTTGGCTTTTACTTATCAGCAAAGCGGGCAATACCAAAAGGCTGACTCGCTTCATCAAATTGCATTATCGATGCGGCGCACCCTATTCCCTCCCGATCACCATCATATTGCCTCTTCCCTCGTTCGGCTGGGCCTGCTTAAGATTAAACAATTACTACCCCGGAAAGCGGAGAAGTATCTAACGGAAGGCTACGATATTCTGAGCAGTAAACTACCCGAGAATCACTGGCAGGTAATCGGCGCACGCGGTGGACTGGCCGTCAGCCGTGCCATGCAGGGCAAATTTGAAGCCAACCTTCCCGTCGTCGAAGAAGCCTATCAAAAATATATGGAAAAATTCGGCCCTGACGACTGGCGCACCCGCGAAGCAGCCGGTGCACTGGCCAGTTTATATCGTATTTGGGGAAAGACAGAAAAAGCTAATTATTACTCTCATCGGCAGTAGACAGCTACGGTGCCGGCAGCTTGCTAAAAAAATCCATCCAAATAAAATGGCCCTTTTTATCCAAGAATTACGTTTGCAATAGTAGGAAGGTACTGATGCATTAATGAAGGACAAGCGTCAACTCTATACTTATACATTAAATGGACAAGGAAAGTTGGGTAAAGGTGGAAACTATAGTCGACCGGGTTCTTGACCTCCCCCGCGAGGACTGGCGGGCTTTCATTGAAAAAGAGTGTCAGGATACGCCTCGGTTAAAAAGCGAAGTCACTCTTTTATTGGATTCTATTTTAAGTTCAGATGGCTGGTTGGAAAATATCTTAAACTTCGAAAGCGATTTCTATGATGACCTCCCCAAATCTGATGATTACTCCTCTTTAGAACATTCTCTCATTGGCGAAAAGGTAGGCGCCTATACTATCATAAAAAAGATTGGCGAAGGCGGCATGGGGACCGTCTATCAGGCTGAACGTTCGGATGAAGAGTTCGAGCATCAGGTTGCTATTAAGATAATTCGCCACGGCCGGGCTACGCCGGATAATATTCGCCGCTTCCGGCGTGAACAAGATATTTTAGCCGGCCTGCATCACCGGGGCATTGCCCGGCTTTATGATGGCGGAATGACCGACGATGGCTATCCCTATATTGTCATGGAATATATTTCCGGAATTCCCATCGACCAATACTGCCGTGAGAACAGCTGTTCGCTTCAAGAACGGATTGCTTTGTTCAAACAAGTGCTGGAAGCCCTTCGATATGCCCACGAAAACTTGGTCATTCATCGCGACCTCAAGCCGGATAATATTCTTGTCGATGAATCAAAAGAAGTTAAAATACTTGATTTCGGGATATCAAAACTTCTGGAATCCAATGATGAAAATAGCTTAACGTACACCGGCGCGCGTCTGCTTACCCCGCGTTATGCTGCTCCCGAACAGATCAAGCAAGAGAATATTACCACGGCTACCGACCTCTATGCGCTGGGCATAATTTTATTTGAATTGCTGGTCGGAACGCATCCTTTTTCTCTGGATAAAAAATCACGCTACGAAGCTGAGCAAATTATTCTCAATCAATCTCCGCCCCGCCCAAGTAATGCAGCAACATCCCCGGACAGAAAGAAAGAACTTAAGGGAGATTTAGATGCTATTACCCTAAAAGCTCTCCGTAAAGACCCGGACGATCGCTACCGCGGCATTACCGAATTGCTGGACGATCTTCGGAGCTACCAGCAAGATCTTCCTGTCAACGCACGAAAAGGAAGCACTTCATACCGGATGACAAAATTCTATAAACGCAATAAAAAAGGATTAACAATAGCCACAGGCTTTTTACTGCTCATTGCCGTAATTATTGGCTTTTATACCCAGCGCGTTACCCAGGAGCGAAACCAGGCAAAAATAGAAGCTGAAAAGGCGGAAGAGGTCAAGAACTTTTTGGTTGATATTTTTAATTCCAGCAATCCGGGCGGAAAGGAGTATAGTGGTAATGAAATTAGCGCCCGAGACCTGCTTACAGCGGGTATTGAAAGGGCAGATACGGAACTTAGCCATCAACCCCAGATATATATTGAATTATTATTCTCTATCGGAGATGCCTTATATAATTTAGATGCTCATAAGGAAGCTGAAAAGGCCCTCAAAAAGGCCCTTGCCAAAAGCAAAACACATTATGGCACTGACAGTATACAGACTGCCTCCATTCTGTCTGTACTTGCCAAAGCGGTTACCTCAATCTCTCATGAAGATGCGCAACAATATATTTTAGATGCTCTTGCTATTATTGAAAAGCAGGACGACCAGTACCTTAATAAGAAAGCCGAATATTATTCTATTTGGGCTGATACAAAAGCTCGCCAATCTGCATTCAGAGATTCCGAAAAGCTTTACCTCAAAGCAGATAGCCTATATATTAAAGCCGGTGAAAGTAACTCCCCCTTTCGCTATGCGTCATTGGACAATTTAGGAGAAGTTCAGGTACGCTTAGCTAAATACAAAGAGGCCGAAAGCAACCTGCAGAAGGTCCTTGACTTTTATCAGGACTACTACTCAGGACCCCATTCCAACCTGGCCAGCACACAATATTCGCTGGGCCATTTGTACACACAAACAGGCGATTATAGTCGATCCAACCAATTACTGCTCAAATCGGCAGATATCCAGATACAATTAACCGGCCAAACTTCAGCTTCTCTGGTAAATTATTATGGCAGTCTGGCCTTAAACTACATCCGGCTCAATCAGCTTGATGAAGCTCAAAAGTATGCTGCCGACGCCCTGGATATTGCCGAAAAAGTATATGGTAAAGACAGTATGGCCTATGCCTATCGGCTTAATACTGTGGGTTTGGTCTATCTTAAAAAGGAGCAATATGATGAAGCCATGGAATACTATTTGGAAGCCATACATATTAAAGAAAGGCTGCTAAAACCCTATGACACTTCCCTGGCCGTTGCCTATTATAATTATGCGGCCACACTCCAAGACATAGGGGAACTCCATAAGGCCAAACAGTATTTTGAGAAAGTACTGGAGATAGACCGCCATAGTTTGGGGCCTGAAAATCCGGATGTAGCCATCGATATGAATCGCTTAGCATCCGTTTTAACCGAGCTTGGGGAATACAACAAAGCGGCCGGATTATTCAAAAAAGCACAGGAAATATACGAAGATAAATTACCAGAAAACCATTTTAGAAGAGGCGAAAATTTATTAGATCAGGCAAAACTTGCTATCAAAAAAAGGGATCTTGACCAAGCGGGCCAAAAATTGCGAACCGCTAAATCTATTTATCTTCATAATTTCAATTCTGACCAT
>DATGUX010000126.1:0-6644 GCA_035300985.1 Fodinibius sp. | reverse complement strand
GCATTAGCCAAGGGACCAACCAGTGAAAACTCACCGAAGTAATAGCTTAAAAGCGGGAAGAGACCAATCTGGACAATCAATGAGATGATAATGATCATAACGGGCGCGCCGTACCAGCGGAATCGAATGCGGTTGGGCAGCCTTTGGTTAATAACCGGTGCTATCAACAAAATGAGATATACGGCTCCAAAGGAGAGTTGAAATCCAATGGAAAAGAGGTCGCTCGGATTGAGCAGAAGAATAATGAGGGCAGCAACGGCCGTCAGGTTTATGGAGTTCCGTACTTTATGGTAAAGCCGGGCATAAGCCAGTAGGCCTCCGGTGAGCGAGGCTCGGGTAACCGATGCGGAAAAGCCCGTAAGTCCGGCATAAAAAAACAGTGTCCCTACCAGGAGGAAAAGCCCCAGCCGCCGACCGTTGCGAGAGCTCCAAAAGAATGGAATGACTATCCAAAAAGGGGCCAGGATAAAGCCCACATGAAGGCCCGATACGGCCATGATGTGCGAGAGTCCGGCGCGCGAGAAGGCTTTTTTAGTATTTCGATCCAGCTCGTTTTTATGACCGATAAGCAGTGCTTTGGCTAAAGAGGCCGTTTGCGGGCTAAAATTTTGGTCGATGGCCGTCAATACGTGCTGCCGCATTCGGTTCCAGCTGAAAAATGGATGTTGGGCTCGGATATCATGAATTGCCTGGATGCCGGCTTGGGTATAAATTCCCAGTGATGCTAAATACTTTTTGTAGTTAAACTGATGAGGATTGGTAGGCGCTTTAAGCGGATAGATAACGGCTGAAAACTGCATCCGGTCACCGAGTTCCAGCGATGCCGGGAAGGGTACGTCCTCAGGATTGAGGACCGCACGCAAACGGTACGGTTTCTGCCATAACAAATGATCCGGGAAAAAGGTACTGTCCACCTTTATATCGATCTGGTATTTACCGGTAGCGGAGGGTTTTATGCGAGACACTTTGCCCGAGAACCGGAGCTCTTCCCACGTATAACTGTTAAAGACAGCCGCTGCCGGAGGCGGATCCTGTTTGTTGAAAATTGCGTGCCAGCTGCCGCCAAAGCTGAGGACCGTCAACAGGTAGCAAGCGAGTGTCGCATAATAGAGGTGGGTTTTTAAGGTGCGCCGGTTAAACCAGCTTAGTATCACAAACAGCCTGATTACGGCCGCGGTCAAGCCAATCCACAGGGTGGAACTAAGATCTAAATGGAAATCCACCGTAATTCCGATAGCAAATAGCAGCACAAGGCGTACGGCAGGATAGGCGGCAAAAGGAAAACGATATCTCGAATGAATACCCATGTACAAGTAAGATCGTTTTAGCGGCTAATCCTTACGTATTAATTTGTGCTTCTTTTGTGGTTTTGAAATAACAGGCGGGGTCGTTATAATAAATCATCAATGGATAACGGAAACTAAGGACGGCAATATGGGATTGAGAAAATATTGGATATGGGTAGTATCATTGTTAATAGCGGCAGGCTGCACCCAGCCGCCTCAAGAAGAAAAAAGTGGGCAAGCATCAGAACAGGACACCACTAAAAAGGAGTGGGCACTGGTTATTCACGGAGGAGCGGGAGCCATTTCCAAAGATAAGCCTGACTCTGTAAAGCAGGCATATAAAAGTGATCTTGATAAAGCGCTTTCTGTTGGGGAAAAAATCCTCAGCGAGGGCGGATCAGCACTTGATGCGGTAGAGTCGGTGATTAACTACCTGGAAGACAATCCCCGCTTCAATGCCGGAAAGGGAGCCGTCTTCACGCATGATGGCAGTCATGAGCTGGATGCGGCTATTATGGTTGGCAATACCGGCAATGCCGGGGCTATTACCGGCGTGACGACCGTCAAGAATCCTATATCGCTGGCACGACTGGTGATGGAAAATTCTAAGCATATTATGTTTGCATCGGAAGGAGCTGAAAAGTTTGCTGATAAAATGGGCGTTGAACGCGTCAATCAGGATTATTTTTATACTGAGAATCGCTACAAAGCATGGCGGCGCGCTATTAAAGAAAGTGATCAGCAGTCGTCAGTGCTAAAGGAAACCACGACTTTACCTGCTTACTACGACCGGTATGACAAGGATAAATTTGGAACCGTTGGATGCGTGGCCCTGGATAAAAATGGTCAACTGGTGGCAGGGACCTCCACCGGCGGGATGACCAATAAAATGTACGGGCGTGTGGGGGATGTCCCCATTATCGGCTCGGGTACCTACGCCAGCGATGTGGTGGCGGTATCGATGACCGGCTGGGGCGAGCACATTATGGAGGCGGTATCAGGACATACCGTGAGTTCCTATATGAAGTTTAAGCCGGCCACGCTGCAGGAAGCCGGTAGTTATCTGCTAAATGACGTATTGCAGCCCGGTGATGCGGGGATGATTGCCGTGGATAAATACGGCAATACATTGATGGATATGAACACCAAAGGCATGTATCGGGGCAGGTCGGACTCGGAGGGTAATCGGAAGGTTGCTATCTGGTAGGACAGCAGTTCGGCCTTTTGGATAAGCGGATACCAAATACACGATCAGATACCGTTGTAGAACTCCTCACGCAGCTCCTGGATATAGATGCCAATATTGTTGCGCAGTTCAAAAAGCTGACCGTGAAAATGATAGTAGCTTTTATTGTCAAGCAGTCCGGTTCTTTTGAGTTCGCGTTGCAGGAGCGTAAGCGCGTCGTTGGCACAATACAGCGCCTTCTTGGTATAGGCAATATTGCCTCCAAGAAATTCATGTTCAAAGCCGAAGGAATAACCGCCCGCGATCTTTGCTCCAATTTTAAGGACATTGCCAATAAAGTCGTTACCGGAGGCGGGCAGCTTTTGGGGATTAATACTTTCGGCCCATTGCAGGATAGCTGCAGCCAGCTCCCGTGAGTGATTATAGATATCAAGCATTTCAATAGAGCCGTTATTAGAGCGGGCAAAGGATTCGCTCATCTCCTTCCATTCCTCTCCTTCGTCGAAATCTTCTTCATCTTCCCAGAAAAGTTCCTCTTCTTCCCACTCATCCCATAACGAATCATCAAGCTCATCTTCCCAGTCAGCCGGTAGGTCATCATCATCTTCATCCATAAAATAGGGATCATCGAACCGCAGTTCTTCCTCAATAAAGGCATCTACGGCGTCAAAAGTGCTGTTGCTTTCGCGGATGAGGTGTAGCCATCGCGGAGCACGATCGGAAGAATCGGGTGCAATAAATTTTTGAAGCTTGGTATTTTGCTTTTCAATTTCATTTAGATGGGCTTCCCACTGATGTTCATCCCAAACTTCACCTTCAAAATCGTCAAACATAACTATGGAATTCGGTTGGTGTGAGCTACTTGTTTGTCACTGTAATCAGTGAACACAATTTACTACTAAATTGGTATAAAAACAGCCAAAATAGTACGAATTTACAACCGCTCCAGCACGCCCGTGATTACGGTAGTCATTTTAGGCTCGGCTATGCCGGCAGCCTGAACCACCTGGTCAATATTAACCGGCTCGAGGGCATCAGGGAAGCATTCATCGGTGATGACGGAAATACCCAGTACTTCCATACCCATATGGACGGCCGCAATAACTTCCGGCACGGTGCTCATGCCTACTACATCGGCGCCAATCATATGTAAGAATCGGTATTCCGCTTTGGTTTCCATCGTAGGGCCGCTAAGGGCCAAATATACGCCCTCGTGCATCTTGATCGCATTGTCCAGTGCTACTTGTATAGCGGTATTCATGAGACGCATAGTATAAGGCTCGCTCATATCGGGGAAGCGGGGCCCCAGTTCATCATCATTTGGACCGATCAGCGGGTTATCGCCCAGCATATTAATGTGATCATTGATCAGCATGATATCGCCGCGCCGGTAGTTGTTGTTCATTCCACCGCAGGCATTGCTTACAATAAGTGTGGATGCACCCAGAGCATTGAGGACACGCACCGGGAAGGCAATTTGCTGCATGGAATAGCCCTCGTAGTAGTGAAAACGCCCCTGCATGGCAACGACCTTTTTACCGCTGAGTGTGCCGAAGAGCAGCCGTCCGGCGTGGCTCTCCACGGTAGAAACCGGGAAGTGAGGAATGTTGTCATAAGAAATCGTTTTTTTTATATCGATCTCGTCCGCCAAATTTCCTAAACCGGTACCTAAAATGATTAGAAAGTCAGGATGCTCATCGACTTGTTGTTTAACGAAGCTAAGGGCTTCGCTGCGCTTGGCTCGAAATTCCGTAACCGTTTCTCGTTGCATGAAAATATGGGATTGTACGTTTGCTAAATAGTTGATCTACTTGAGCTCCGTTGAAGATAGGAAAAGGAACATAAAAAAGATAAATAATAGTGCCGTGGGGAAAGCAGTGGCCGAAAGCTCATGCGGTCTACGGCTGTTTTCCCCTTGGCTTAGCCCAGTTCGTCGATGATATCGTCAACATCCTCAGTGCCGGGAGGCAGCGGTTGACTCGCCTCTTGCCGGGCATTTTCCGGCCGGTGTGCTGTTTCTTTTTGGCGACGTTCGGCCCGTTCTTTCAGGCTTTCCGATATATTGTCTTCATCCTTTGGAAGGTTAAAAAGGGAGGCTTCGTCTTTAGAAAACTGCTCAATCGATTCATGAGCCATTTCAAGGTACGAGCGGATGCCGCCAATGATCTCTTTGCGCCGGTCGAGCAGGCGAATGATGCTCTGCCGCACCTGTTGCCGCTGCTGAGTGGCTTCGCGAATGAGCGATTCGGCCTCCATCTCGGCTTTCTCAATCTTGGTCTGGGCTTCACGACGGGCGCCGGTCAGCTTTTGCTCGGCCGATTCTTTGGCCGTTTGCAGAGTTTCGTGCAGGGCTTCTTCGACTCGTTCGTAGTGCTTTAGCTTCTCTTCTAAGTCCTCAATCTTTTTTTCAAGATCGCGATTTTTAGCTATTAAATGCTCCCACTCATTTGACATTAAATTTAAGAAAGCATCGACCTCGGCCCTGTCGTAGCCGCGGAGTGCTTTTTCAAAATGCTGCTGCTTAATCTCAAGTGCCGTTAATTTCATACCAGTTGCCCTAAAGTGAGTAAATGTTCGTTTTATTATTTAATTACTTAATCATGCAGCATGTTCCGCAGATTATTTTCGTTTGAAGCACGGGAGCCTTCCTCTTTTTTATCCTCCTCTAACTCAATCGAGGCGGTTGGGCGTTCTTCACTGATAATAGCCTCCAGGTTCTGGATGCGGCGCTCGCTATCTTTTTTGTGCTGCATAAAAGCCCGGGCCAGCCGGTCAAAGGTTTCTTTATTAATGTCGCCGGTTTGTTTCATTTTGGCCATGATCAGCTTGTAGATGCCCGCACTAAATATAGTGATGAAGCTAAATACGATAAATACAATTAGTACATCATTCATGATCAGTTCCTCTGTTTGCCAGCAATATCGGAAACTTGCTGTTGATTTTTTTCTTTAACGGACGGCTCATCTTCAATTTCAATCTCTGGCATCCCTTTACCTGAGCCGGTGGTAAATTCATCAGGCTCGCCGGCGGCAATTGCTTCCAGGTTTTCAATGCGCCCTTTCAGGGAAGTCACCAGCATGCGCAGTTCGTCAACTTCCTCTGAGTTTTGCTGACTCTTGCCCATCATCTTCATCTTATTTTTCTGGTACTCGACGATTAATCCGCCTACAATAGCGGCCAATGGTATTAAAACCCAGATCCATGCTGCCATAATATATGTTGTTATTGAAGTTTGCAGGTGTTAATGATCTTCAATAAGCCAGTTTATAGGACAAGATAATTTTCCCATGCCTATTAATAGTAATGTACTAAATATCAGCTAAATTGAAACATGCTTTTATACGAAAATTGCTACCCATAGTTACGTTCGCCAAAGATAGCCCGCCCCACGCGTACCATAGTGGAACCTTCTTCAATGGCAATTTCCATATCGTTGGTCATTCCCATCGAAAGTTCATCCAGCTGAACGTTCTTGGCTTCGTAAGAACGGTGTTCGTCGCGCACTTTTTTCAGCAGCTGGAATTCCGGGCGCACCTGCTCCACTTTATCGGCATCAACGAAGGCCGCCATGCCCATGAGTCCGCGTACCTTCACGTGTTCCAGTCCACGGGCGTATTCCAGCAGATCGGCCAAATCTTCAGGCTCACATCCGCCCTTCTGCTTTTCACCGCTGATATTAATCTGGATGAGCGTATTGATAACGCGGTCGACACGGGAAGCGCGCTTTTCAATCTCTTTTAGATATTTTGCCTTTTCGATGGAGTGGATCCAATTGACCCGTTCTACCATATACTTAATTTTATTGGTCTGCAAGTTGCCAACCATATGCCACTGGATCTGCGGCTCTTCAGAAGCTTCCATCTTATCCTGCAGTTCCTTAGCCCGGTTTTCCCCAAAGTGCAGCTGGCCGCATCCAAAGGCGGTTTTGATATTATCCAGCGGTTTGGTCTTGCTTACGGCAATGAGCTGAACTTCTTCGGGATCACGCGTTGCACGTTCACAGGCTTTTGCGATACGGGTGCGTACAGAGGTAATATTTTGACATATATCGGCAGGCATAGAAGATGAATTGATATTTTTTGTTTACGGTATAGTTAGGATCTTTGGTACATATTGCCAATAAAGTAAAGCATATTGAAAATAAGCTTTTATGGAAGGTATTAAAATGCTAT
>DATGUX010000125.1:0-6940 GCA_035300985.1 Fodinibius sp. | reverse complement strand
ATGGCGTCTACCGGGATCCTGCTTTAATGAATTAAGAAGCTCATCGCTTCCAATGTGTAGCCAGGATGAACTTATTTTTCAATATATATTTGAAATTAATAAAGATAATTTTATTATATCGGAATAGAATGGGATTTTTTTAAGGATACTAAATAAAAACTAAACTATCTAAATAGGGGATCTATGGATACAACGTTAAGGGTAAGGAGTATGAAGAGAAGTCTGTGCTTACTATTCATAATGACATTGATGATGGCAACGGGATCATATTCGGCTGTAAATGCGCAGAGTATCGCTCAGACTAAGCATGGAGGATTCCAGCAAGAGCTTGTACAACTCAAACAGTCAAAGCTTATCGCTGCGGATAGGGAAGTCAGGCAGCAAGCAATTTCCGGTACGGTTCGCGATGCGCAATCCGGAGAAACCATGCCGGGCGTAAATGTATTTGTGACCAGTAATCCTTCCACCGGTACCTCGACCGATGAAAATGGAGCATATAGCTTAACGGTAGCCGATGATGCCGATTCCCTTTCCTTTTCCTTTGTAGGCTACCAGAGCCAACAGGTAGCCATTAATGGCCGAAGCACCATTGACATACAACTTCAGCCCGAAATACAGGCCTTTGACGAGATGGTGGTAACGGCCTTTGGTGTCGAGCAAGAACAGCGGGAGCTTGGATACTCCGTACAGCAAATAGATAGTGAGCAACTAACGGCAGGTAATGATGCAGGGGTCGTAAGCGCTCTGCAAGGAAAAATTTCTGGTGTTCAGATAACAAATACAGGCGGAGCTCCAGGTAGTAGCTCGCGAATTATTATTCGAGGAATCAGTTCGTTGGATCCGGGCGCAAATAATCAGCCTCTTTTTGTCGTGGATGGTGTACCAATTGATAATTCTACTATTGCAGCCGGAGATACGCCAAGAGGGCTTAGTAATCGTGCTGCAGATATTAATCCCAATGACATAGAATCTGTTAGCGTTCTGAAAGGGGCTGCAGCCTCGGCACTTTATGGCGTGCGGGCAGCCAATGGCGCTGTAATTATCACAACAAAAAAGGGTTCAGAAGGAGGTGTAAGTATAGACTTCAACAATACGATTAGCTTTGACCGTGTAAACAAATATCCGGACTTTCAAAAGGTTTATGGACAAGGTTTTTCCGGAGAGGCTACCACCAGTAGTTTCTGGCCCAACTGGGGAGCTCGGATTGAGGCCGTAGCCGATACGCTTCCAGGATGGCAATACCATGATATTTGGAGAGACGCTTTTGAAACAGGAGTTAAAATAAATAACTCCGTAAGTGTATCCGGCGGCAATGAGTTGGCAACATATTATGCATCTGTTGCCAACTTAGACCATGATGGGGTTATGCCTTTTAGCAGCTGGGGACGCACCTCAGTCCGGTTTAATGGTGATATTCAGCCTAATAAGAATCTGAAAATTGCCTCTTCAGTGAATTTTGTTAATTCGGGAGGCAATAGGGTTCCTGCCGACCGATTTATGGAACGCATGATGTATTGGGCACCTACCAAAGACGTAACAAACTATGAAAAGCCCAACGGCACGATGAATGGCTATTATAACGATGGACGGTCTGGGACTAATCCTATCTATGATGCCAAATATTCTACATTTAAAGATGATGTAAATCGGGTAATTGGTAATGCAAACGTTAGTTATAGCTTCACTGATTGGCTCAGTGCTTCTTATCGCTTTGGTCTTGACTATTATAGCGACCAACGAACGAATATCACACCCGGTCCGAGAGGTATTGAAAATGAAAACGTCTTGAGTTCAACGGGATTTATTACCGAGTACCGCATTAATAGTCGTGACTTGAACTCAAATTTTAATATTACTTTTGATCATGATTTATCAGAAGATATTAACTTAAATCTGATGCTGGGTAACGATATTTTTGACCGTGATTACAACCAAATAATTGCCAGCGGAAATGATTTTGTGACGCCTGATTTTTTTGACCTGAGTAATACTCGTGATATTTCCAATAGCCAATATAGAGAAGAGCGAAGACTCATCGGCTTATACGGTGACATGACTCTGAGCTATGACAATTATCTATTCCTTAATATTACGGGACGTAACGACTGGTCATCTACCTTGCCGGCGGATAATCGTTCTTTCTTTTATCCGTCATTTAATTTGGGCTTTGTCTTTACAGATGCTTTTGATATCCCTGATTATTTCTCCTATGGTAAGCTCCGTGCTTCCTTTGCACAAGTGGGTAAAGATGCCGAGCCTTATTCTACCGGTATCACTTTCACATCACCTGATTTGTATCCGCTTAATGGTCAGGTAGGCTATACCAGAAATCAGGAGATTGGCAGTGCCGATTTGAAGCCTGAAATTACCACTTCGGTAGAGGTAGGAGCTGATTTACGATTCCTTGACGATCGCATTGGACTCGATTTTACGTGGTATAAAGCTAACAGTGAAGACCAAATATTGACGGTACCTATTTCTAATGCTACCGGAGCTACCCGACTGGTTACTAACGCCGGGGAAATAGAGAACCGTGGTATTGAAATGCAACTAAATTTAAGACCGGTACAAACAGAAGATATACAATGGAATATCCGTATTAACTATAGCCGTAACCGTAATGAGGTCATCTCTATTCGAGAAGGCATTGAAAGTATATTCCTTGCATCCTCTTTTGGTTATGCAGGTGGAGGGGCCAGTATACAGCTTGTCAAAGGAGAACCATTTGGTAATATTTACGGCAGCAGTTATGCCCGTTATTATCCGGAAGGTGAAGCCCCTGAAGATCCATTATATGTTGACGAAGATGCGCCCATTTTGATTGGCGAAGACGGTTTCCCGGTAAGCAACAGAAATGACTTGGTACTGGGTAATGCCTTTCCTGACTGGATTGGAGGTCTTTTCAATGAAATTTCCTATAAAAATGTGAGCCTTTCATTTTTGATTGATATTCAGCAGGGACTGGATGTTTATAGTCAGTACGGTAATTTCTTTTCCGCCTTTGGTATTACGGAATTGACCCTGGACCGTAATGATTATCGCGTTTTTGAAGGAGTCACCGCTGACGGACAGCC
The DNA here is from genome assembly GCA_035300985.1 of Fodinibius sp. Lineage (GTDB taxonomy): Bacteria > Bacteroidota > Rhodothermia > Balneolales > Balneolaceae > Fodinibius. The sequence continues at coordinate 3,866 of DATGUX010000125.1, read as the reverse complement.
CAACACGCAGGAAGTATGGCTGGGACAAGGTCTGGACCCTGAAGGGCGGATTGATCCGGGGACGGGAGAGGTTCGTGATTATGGGGCAGGCTACTATCGCAACACCTACCGCGGCATAACCGAAAACTTTGTAAAAGACGCCTCTTTCATAAAATTGAGAAATATAAAATTATCCTACCGCTTGCCTACGAGCCTTCTGGAAACCATTCCGTTTAAAGATATAACGGCTTCGGCTACAGCAAGTAATATTATTTTATATACTCCTTTTAAAGGTTTTGATCCAGAGTCACGTAGCGGACCGGCCGGGACAAATGCGACCGGATTTACGGGGCTTGACCATCCGGGCGTTTCCAGTTTTGCTTTTTCACTGAATTTCTCTTTCTAAAAGAATATGAACAGCATTATGAAGAATCTATTAAAAATCAGCCGGGTCGCGATATTAGGTATAGCATTATTACTTAGCAGTTGCAGTGATTATTTAGATATCAATGAGGATCCAAATAATCCTACCGATGCCCCCATAACGGGACTTATGAGCAGTGTAACTTTTGAAACATCTCAAGCCGTATTTGCCTTAGGAAATACAACCTCTTTTTACGTACAGTATCTGGCTTCGCCTAATCCGGGTTCTTCCACCGATGTCCAGGAGCCGGTGCGATACGATAATACTTGGTTTACTTTCTATGATATGATGACGGATTTGGCAGTGCTTCAGCAAAAGGCCGAAGAAGAGGGAGCTACTGAATATCTCGGAGCCGCAAAAATTCTTATGGCCCTGAATCTGGCAACAGTAGTTGATGTCTGGGGTAGTGTTCCATACAGTGAAGCTTTCTTCGTAGAAACTTTAACGCCGGTTTATGATGGTGATAAAGAACTCTATAATGAAGTGATCAGGCTGCTGGATGAAGGAATTTCCAATATCCAGGCAGAAGGTTCTACGCAGGAGATTGGAGAGGATGATTTTATTTATGGCGGTGATACTCAAAAGTGGGTGCGGCTGGGATATATGTTAAAAGCCCGGTATTTAAACCACTTAAGCAAACAGCCTTCCTATGCACCGGATGATGTTTTAGCGGCAGTAGACCAGGCTATGATTGCCAACGAGGATGATGCGCAGGTATCATATTACGAAGAGGAAATAAATCCCTGGGCTGATGTTGCTATTGACAATGACAATCTGTTATTAGGTGGGTGGTTATCTGAACAGTTAATAAAGCATTTAGACGGTACAACCTATGGGGTTTTTGATCCGCGAATGGAAGCTTTTACAGATACTACTGATGCGGGAATTTATAAGGGAACGCGCAATGGAGCCGGCCGTGGTGATGCGCCTGAGCAGGGAGCTCGAAGCGTAATTACTACAAATACCTTCTATGCGCAGCGGACGTCTCCTATTTTGATCGCCACCTTTTCCGAGCAGAAGTTCATCGAAGCTGAAGCTGCTTTTCGTGATGGCCAAACAACCCGTGCCTATGAAGCTTATTTAGCAGGAATAGAAGCGCATATGGATAAAATGGGAGTAGAGGAGTCGGCAAAAATGGACTATATGACCGACCCCGTGGTTGCGGTAGGAGCGGGAGAACTTACACTGGATCTGATTTTTAAGGAAAAATATACTGCAATGTATCTACATCCCGAAGCGTGGGTAGATGCTCGTCGTTACGATTATCAGTATCAGGATATGGAAGTACCGGCAAACTTAAATACCGATTTAAATGGCCAATTCATCCGGCGGTTAGTGTACCCAAACTCAGAAACACAACGCAATTCAAAAAATGTACCTGAGGTTACTTTGCTTGACCGGATTTTTTGGGATACCGGTAGCTAACCACATCTACAGCTATAACTTATACTATGTTGAATCGAAGTTTGCAGGTATACGAAGATTGTCTCTTGAAGGCTGGCTATCAGATAAAAAAGGATATATTTCTACCGCTACTGAAGATCAGTGGTTTGATTTTCTTTTTGAATATGCTCACGCCGGTGAAGTTGCTGTTTGCGCAATCTCGGATACCGCAATATTATATTCAGGAACAAGCACTCACCGATTCGCTGCAGTCAATTATCCGGGATGTGGGGCTGGACGGCCAGTATGATGCCGGGGAAGACGGCAGTGAAACGATCTCGTTTGCCGTTATTGACCTCACCGGTAAAGAGCCGGTATTCGGCGGCGTGCAGGCACAAAATTTCATCTATCCCGCCTCGGTCTATAAGATGTATGTGGCGATGGAAGTATTAAAACAGGTGAGTAATGGGAAGTACTCGTTGCACAAGCCATATGTCATCAAAGAGCCGAATATTGTTGATACCGAAAAGGAGATAAGCTACGACCCGCGGCCGCTGCTGGCTGATGGTGATACGGTGAGTGTCTACTACCTGCTGGATTTAATGATCACCCGCAGCGATAATTCAGCGGCCAATGCTATGATCGACGTTGCCGGCCGCCCACAAATAAATGCAACGATGCACCGCTACGGCTGGGAAGGCAGCGAGGTAACGCGTAAATTTTTGTCACGCGAATACGAGGATCCCGGATATGAGGATATTCGGGGAACTGAGACCTCCGCACTTCACGCAGCTGATTTTATGTACAAAATCCACAAAAACGAACTCGTAAATCCCTGGGTAAGTATGCGGATAAAAAATCTGTTAGGTGCTCAGCTGGATATGAGCAAGCTGGCAGCCGGCTTACCCGATTCTGCCATGTTTTATCATAAAACGGGCTGGTGGGACATCTATACCAATGATGTTGGCATCGTTGATGACGGACATATCCAATATATCATTGCGCTGTTTACTCCGGTACGGGAAGAAGAGGTGAGCTCGGCGATGAAAGAGGTTTCAAACAGAGTCTATAAACTGATCAAAAGCAGGCACTAAACAATGGATGAAAACCAAATGAAAAGAGTTACTTTATGGGAGCGACGATGGTACCTCATTATTCCTCTTCTTATGCTATTGGTCTTCAGCTCGTGTCGAAAGTCTAAAATCCCCACTACCATTGATCAGCTAAAAAGGCAGCTTCAAACGAAGCTTGACAGCCTCGACGGCACCTTTGCCGTGGCTTTTAAAAGCCTGGATGACAGCAGCCAAACACTCCTCATCAATGAAAAAGAGATGTTTCATGCGGCCAGTACCATGAAAACCCCGGTGATGGTGGAGCTCTTTAAGCAGGCCGAAGCAGGCAACTTTTCGCTGAATGATTCTATCCTCGTCAAAAATGAGTTTCGAAGCATCGTTGACAGCAGTAGGTACCGGATGGATATGGGCGAAGACAGTGCAGACAGCCTATATGGGGCGATAGGACAAAAGCGGACCATCCGTCAGCTTATGAATAATATGATCACCATGAGCAGTAATTTGGCTACGAATATCCTGATTGAAAAGGTGGGTGCGCAAAATGTGACTCAAACTATGCGCAGCTACGGAGCTGACAGTATCCGGGTGCTGCGCGGGGTAGAGGATATCAAGGCTTACGAAAGGGGACTGAATAATCGCACCAACGCCTATGATTTGATGCTGTTGTTTGAGAAGATCGGGCGCGGACAGGCCGTATCCCAAAAAGCTTCACAGGAGATGATTGACATCCTTAAAAAGCAGCATTTTAATGATATGATCCCTGCCTTGCTGCCCGGTGAGGTAGAGGTGGCGCACAAAACGGGCTGGATTACCGGCGTTCAGCACGACTCCGGACTGATCTTACTGCCCGACGGCCGCCGCTATGTGCTGGTGCTGCTTTCCAAGGAAGCACCGGACAAGGGAAAAGTAATGGCTGGCCTTGCTGACATATCTAAAGATATTTATAAGTTTATGACCCGGAAAGATGATTAGTTTATTCCGGCTACAGAAATTGAATATTCTTGTAT
>DATGUX010000124.1:0-13455 GCA_035300985.1 Fodinibius sp. | reverse complement strand
ACGGCAAAAACACCGCCCATTTCCAGCCAGGAGATCCAGCGGGTGCTGAAGGAGGGCGTCAGGCTGATGTTAAATCCGCCATAACCGTACAGCAGGGTTGGTTGCTCCCCGTTGAGTTCCATATCCTTTCGGTGTACGATGAACATGGGAACTTCCGTACCGTCCTTGCTTTTATAGAATATCTGTTTGGTGGTATATTGCTCAGGATCAAAGGCTACCTCGGGCTGCTCGTAGAGCGTAGATGTGCCTGATTCAATATCGTACCGGAATATGCTGGTGGGATAAGTATAGGAGGTAAAGGTATAAAAGAGCTCGTCTTCATCTTTCTTAGCGTTGAAGCCTCCGGCTGACCCGATAGCGGGGAGTTTGATATTCCTCACGGCTTCCCCTTTCAATGTCACTTGTTTAATGGATGATTTGGCATCTTTTAGATAGTTCAGGAAAAGGTATCCACCGGCCGTAGAGGCGCCCGTGAGGGTTTGCTCCTTTTCAGCGATAAGATCGGACCAGTTCTCTGGCGCAGGATCGCCGATAGTCGCTTCAACGATCCGGTAGTCCGGGGCGTGGCGGTTGGTATAAATGAGGAGCCGATCGCCATCACTGTGAATGATGCTGTGGTTGTTTTCCATATCATCAATTATCGTAACAAATCCGCTGCCCGGATTTTGCAAGTCTTTGATATACAATTCATTGCCACTGGTGCCGCTGCTGGCGGAAATGACCAGGTAGCGGTTATCTTCAGTAAGATAAGCTGAAGTGATACGACGCTTAATTTTATTTCCGAAAACTACCTTATCACTGCTTTGCGGAGTGTTAAGCTTATGGTAATAGACTTTTTGCTGTTGATTAGCCTCGGTCAATTGCTCGCCTTCCTCCGGACGCTCATAGCTGCTGTAGTAAAAGCCTTCGTTACCTTTCCAGGAGATACCGGTAAATTTGAGATTCACCAGGGTATCGCCGATCATCTTTTGAGTTTCGGTATCCAGCGTAATAGCTTTACGCCAGTCGGAGCCGCCGTCGGATACGAGATAGGTCATCAGCGAGCCGTCATCAGAAAAGAAAGTGCCCGCCATTGAGACTGTGCCGTCATCGGAGAAAGAATTGGGATCCAGGAATACCTCTGCACTGTCCGATTCGAGATCGTTGGTCCGGTAAAACACGCTTTGATCCTGCAGTCCGCTATTTTTGTAGTAATAATGATAGTTACCATGCTTCTGGGGAGCGCTTATCTTTTCATAGTCGATGAGGTCTTCCACTTTTGCTTTGATGCCGGACCGAAAGGGGATTTCACTCAGATAACTATTTGTCACCTTATTTTGTGCTTTAACCCAGGCTTTAGTGTCCTCGGCATTATCGTCTTCAAGCCAGCGATAAGGGTCCGGCACCTTGGTACCGAAATAAGTATCCACGGTATCCACCTTTTTGGCTTCCGGATAGTTGATCTCCGTTGTGGAGGACTGTTTGGTGTCACATCCTACTATGATGGCCGGCAGCAGTATAATGATGACGAAAATATGATAACTCATAAGGACAAAAGTTCTGATTAAATAAAAATAAGATGCTAATATCGCAACTAAAGAGGTCTTGTCCAACCGTAAAAAGAATGCAGAGATAGTAGAATGGAGGGGTACTTTGCCTGTTTTTTACAGTTAGGCGGATGTTTAATTTAACGATAAGATGTATCGGGACAAATATGCAGGCACTCTACCACCGTTATTTTCACTTAGCCGTCTCAAGGAAGTTTCAAAGTTATTGAAGCTTGATCACAACCGATTTTCTTGGTGGATAGTTTAACTTAATAAACTTGGATCTGTGCATCTGATGGCAAAAAAGGTATTAAATAATGCTGTAAGAGGCCTTTTACATTGAATTTCAGGTTGTTACTACTGGCTACCGCAATGAACCGTACATCCCAGGCTTTGCATATGGCATTATTAATTCACACATTATGCTAAATATTTTGAATCAAGTCCTTTTTCTTTTTTTAAGAAATAATTACGAATATTAACAATAGGTGTCAGCTTATGGTTAAGCGAAAAAGATGGATACTACCCTCCTTTACAATAATTGCATTTTTATTATTAGGGATACTTGATATTGTGCATGCCCAAACAGGAATTTCAGGTACTGTAACCGATGTACAGACAGGAGAACCACTGCCGGGTGTGAACATACTTGTAAAAGGGACCACAACGGGCATCTCAACGGATGCAAATGGAAAATATGAGTTGACGGTAGAAAGCCTGCAGGCTACGTTGGTTATTTCCTATATCGGATACCAAAAGCAGGAAGTGCCTATTGAAGGGCGCACCACCATAGATGTGGCTTTGCAGCCGAAGGCAATAACCGGTGAGGAATTGGTTGTAACGGCACTTGGCCAGGAAAGAGAAGCGAAGGAATTAACGTACTCGACGCAAAATATTGGCAGTGAAGAACTGTCAGATGTTCAACCGCTAAATGTCACCAGTTCACTATCGGGCCGAGTTGCGGGGATATCCATAAGCGAGTCGTCGACCGGATTGGGAGGGGATTCCCGGTTTGGGCCGGCTGCCGTCGGCACCGACTTTGCGTCAGCGCATAGAGGATCTGCCTGAGAAGGCCGGGAAGGCCTTCCGTGGGTTTACCACGCGCTTGCTGGCCGCCCATCCGGAGTATCTAACCGAGCAGGCACACGCCGCCGAGTACTGCCCCACCCGCGTTGATGTGACTCCGATGGACAATTCTGGCTCTTCCAGAGAGGGCGTTTTGTGCACCTACAAAAAGTTTGACGGTTACGCCCCCATTTTTGCCTACGCCGGCCCGCACGGGTTTATGTTGGACAATGAGCTTCTGGTTGGGGAAAACCCATTGCAACATAGAAGGCACCCAAAAGTGGCTGAAGCGAGTGCTGCGGCGGGCTGGCGAGATCTCTTCAGCACCTCGCTTAATTGTAACCGATGCCGGCCACGACGCGGCTGATAACCTGTTGCTTTTTGAGGAGACCGACGATACGGACTTTATTGTTAAACGTAATATGCGCCGCGGCGACCCGACGGAGTGGCTTACCAAAGCCAAACGGCAGACCCCCGATGAGGATTGCGAGCCCATTGACTCCGGCGCCTGCAGGTATTACGGGCAAGGGCAGCGGCCCGTGGCCGGCCACCCTGAGCAGACCCTGCGGGTGGTATGGCGGGCTACCGAGCGGCTGGCCAACCCGGACGGCCAACTGCTGACCGAACCTGAAATTACGATTGAGGCTTACTGGACCTCCCTGGACTGGTCACCCCAAGCCATTCAAGACTTCTACGAAGAACGGGGGACAAGCGAGCAGTTCCACAGCGAACTTAAAACGGACCTGAATCTGGAGCGGCTCCCATCGGGGAAGCTTCAGGGGAACCAACACGTGCTTGATTTGGGAATGATCGCCTATAACCTATTGCGCCTGCTCGGCCAGCTGATGCTTGACTCCGAGCTCGTTCCGGGCCGAAAGGCCCAAAGCAAACGCCTGTGGCTGCGAACCGCCGGGCAGTGGATCTCTCATGCCCGCCGGTGGACACTGCGGATCTTTGAGGGCCACGGCTGGGCCCAAGCGGCGCTGTCGCTGGCCCCTGATTAAGACACGGGCAGAGTATGTACAATTCCAGCAGCTCCCTTGCCGGCAGGCAAGCAGGAAGCAGTAGCTTCTCCGGAAGCTACCTATCTACGGGAGGAGAATGCCAGCAGCTAAAAGACCATTAACAGGACCAAAGCATTGGCCGTGAATACCTCAGCGTTCAACGAAGATGGCAAATACAAAAAATTAAATCAAAAAACGTAACTTACACTCGTAACTCACTGATTCAGGTTAATAATTAGCAAGGTTATAAACTATGGTTGAGAATGCATGGTCAGCTGCAGTCCTTTTTTAAGGATGATTCTCTAATAATAAGCTCTGGGCTGAGAATTCTCTTCTGTACAGGGATGGTCGAAGAAGATTCTTGAGCAGAAGGGATCTGATCAAGGAAAAGTTGAGCTGCTACTTGCCCCATCTTTCTACTGTGTTGCTTTACAGATGTAACGGTTGGGGTGACGAAAGAAGTAAAATTCTCATTACTAAATCCTACAATGGCAACATCGTCTGGAATGCAAAGGTTATGCTCTTTAAGAACTTGAATAGCTCCTAAAGCAGCGTAGTCGTTTGATGTAAATATGGCATCAATACCATCTATTTTGTCCAAAAAGTGAGAGGCTAAGTTCCTGCCGTCTTCAAGGGTCAAATCACTTTCAATCACCAAGCTATCATCAAAGATTAGTTTATTATCTTTTAGAGCCTTTTTATAGCCTCTGAATCGTTCGCTATAGATTTGAACATCTAAAGTTCCAGCCATATGGGCAATTTTTTCACAACCTTGTTTAATCAAGTGTGAAACGGCCTCATAAGCTCCCTTGAAGTCATCTATTGCTACAACATCTGAGTTCACAGTGTCATTATATCGATCAAACAGGATGAGGGGAATCCCCTGTTTGATAACATTTTGATAATGATCAAATGTATCAGCTTGCATGGCATGAGAAGCAATAATACCATCGACTTTCATGCGATACATGATATCAAGATTACGCTTCTCGTCCTCTTTTTGATCATTTGACTGAAATATTGCTACATGGTAACCTCCATTTTTAGCTACATTTTCAATACCTCTTATAGCTGAAGCAAAAAAATTTTCATCGATATGGGGGACCATAACTCCCAGCAGATTGCTTTTGCCTTTCACAAGGGAGGCAGCAATGTTATTTGGATGATAATTCAGCTCGTCTGCTACTCTATTGACCTTGGTAATGGTATCATCACTAATTTTCGGGTGGTTTTTTAACGCTTTTGAGACCGTTGATACATCTATGTCTAATTTGTTAGCTATGTCGCGAAGGGTAGTGCTCTTTTTCGCCATTCTTATAAATTCAAAAATTAATTTTCAAAAGTGTAATGCTTTGAAGCAGGTATAGCAAAAAGCTACTGGGAGAATTAGAATTTAATATTTCAAACGATTGATCGGCATATATGTAGTAATAAGGCTGTTTCTATAAATTTTTTATGTGAATATAAAAATTTTTGAAATTAATTTTGGTAAAAAGGCTAAATATTTTATTATATGAGAGATTCAAACGTTTGAAATATTTGAATTTGGCGTTTAGCATAAACACAAATTTTATAAACCAAGGTGTTCTATGATTAAAAAGACAGGATTAAAAGTACTTTGGATAACCTGTTTCTTTCTTCTGGGAAGCATGATAATCGCAGAAAATTCTCAAGCTCAACAGGTGGAGGGAATAGTTACAGGGAACAGCTCAGGTGATGCTTTACCTGGAGTAAATATTTCAGTTAAGGGAACAACAATAGGAACTTCAAGCAATGCAGAAGGACATTTTTCATTGAATGTTCCATCCCTGAGTGATACGCTAATGTTTTCATTCATCGGTTTTGAGACGGCTGAGGTACCTATAAATGGTAGGTCAGAAATCAATGTTACACTTCAATCTTCTACTATAGAAGGAGAAGAAATGGTTGTTGTGGGATATGGTCAAAAAAGAAAAGAGACGTTAACGGGTGCTATTTCAAGTACAAGTGGTGCGGAGATCGAAAAAACACCAGTAGCTAATATCACAAAAACACTGCAGGGGCAAATTCCAGGTATTATTGCACCGAGCCGAACTGGTGAGCCGGGACGTGATGATGCTGAAATCTTAATTCGTGGTAAAAGTACATTTGGCAACAGCAGTCCTTTAATTGTAATTGATGGCGTTCCAAGGCCCAATGCTGATCTGGGAAGAATAGATTCCAAAGCAATAGCTAATGTTACAGTCTTGAAGGATGCATCTGCGGCCATTTATGGTGCCCGGGCGGCAAATGGTGTTATTTTAGTTGAGACCAAACAAGGTGAGATAGGAGACCCAGAGTTTAATTTCACATTTAACCAAAGTTACACCCGTCCTACAAGGATGCTGGATGTAATGAATGGGGTTGAATGGGCAAGGATCAATAATGAGTCTGCACGCTTGGATGGCTTAGATGCGACTTATACCGAACAAGAACTCGACTTATTTGCTAATGGGGATCCTCTTGATGGATATGCGAGCACTGACTGGGTCGAAGAGACTGTAAAACCCTGGGCTCCACAAAATAAAATGAATTTATCCGTCAGCGCCGGCAGTGAAAGTGTTCGGTATTTCCTTTTGTTCGGTATGCAGAATCAGGATGGACACTTTAAGAACAACCCCACCCATTATCGACAGTTTAATTTGAGAGCAAATGTAGATGCCTATGTAACGGATAACCTTACCGTAAATTTAAAGGCATTGGGAAGAATTGAGGATAGGACCTACCCTTCTACGGGTACATGGACCAATATGTTAAATATTTTGGATGCAAATCCAACGTTGGTAGCGCGGTGGCCTAATGGATCAATTGCGCCAGGTCGTTTGGAAGAAAACCCTTTATTGAGAAGTAGAGTGGGAACTGATAACCAAACCAGTTATCCCATACGCTCAGGACTGACCATAAAATATGATACACCTTTTATTGATGGTCTTTCATTCAATGCGTCTTATAATTATGATATGACATTTGATTTTAATAAAACAATCCAGAGGCCTTACACCTATACTGATTATGATGTGCAATCGGAAGAATATATGGAAATGCAGTCAAGGTTTTATTCAAGTTTAAGTGTTGAAGATTATTTTAACAGATATCGTAGTAGCACCTATAACGTTCGGGCTAATTATGAGAAGCAGTTAGGCAGTCACAACCTTGGCTTGATGCTGGGAGCAGAACGTACTGAAACAGAAAGTAATTATCTGGAGGCTTTCCGCAAGAATTTTCCAACAAGTTCTTTGACTGATCTCAATTTTGGTAGTTCTGCACCAGAAGATCAATCCAACGGTGGAGGGTCAAGTACGTTTCGAAGAGATAACTACTTCGGTAGGCTTAACTACAATTATGATGAAAGATACTTAGCTGAGTTACAGTTCCGATATGATGGTTCTCCGATATTTCCTGAGGGCAAACGCTATGGATTCTTCCCAGGTGGTTCTATTGGATGGCGAGTATCTGAAGAAGCTTTTATGGATGATGTAGACTTCTTAAATAATCTGAAGTTACGAGCTTCTTATGGAGAGTTAGGAAACGATAATGTATCCAATGAATATGCTTATCTGAGTGCATACTCAATAGGGTATGGATATAATATAGGAGGTACGGATGTTTTGGGGCTACAGCCGGGTGTATTGCCTAATCTAAATTACACTTGGGAGGTCTTGAGATCACTAAATATAGGGTTGGATGCCTCTCTGTGGGATGATAAGCTTGGTGTTACGTTCGATGTATTTCAGCAGAATAGATCAAGTATTTTAGCACAAAGAAATCTGAGTATTTCCAATACCTTTGGCTACCCTGGATTGCCCCCGGAAAACATTGGCAAAGTTAAAAACCATGGGTTTGAATTGGTGTTATCCCATCAAAACTCTATCGGGAATTTTGCCTATCAGGCAAGAGGTAATGTTTCTTTTGCTAAAAATGAATATGTGTTCTTTGATGAGGTTCCCGAAGCAGAAGCTTATCAAAATCAAACGGGTCATCCTATTGGAGCACCTCTTATTTGGCCTACAGATGGTATCTGGAGATCTCAAGAAGATATCGATCAGGCTGTTGCAGGCGACCTTCCCTTTAAGGACGGGGAACCTGCTGAGCCCGGTGATGTTAGGTATGTAGATAAAAATGGTGATGGAGCTATTAATTTGGATGACCAATACCGGTTGGACAAGTCAAATACTCCCGAGTATGTCTTTGGATTAAATCTCAGTGTTGCATATAAAAACTTCTCTTTGAGCACCTTTTTCCAGGGAGCTGCTAATTCAGCTTATTTTCCGGGTATAACCGATCTTGGTGGAAGTGGTAATTTTGCCAAACTGCGAGCAGAAGATCGTTGGACACCTGAGAATCGTGACGGATCAATGCCTAAGGCCGGTGCGGATTTTGAGCAGTTCAGTGAGTTTAACTTATACGATAATCCGTGGTTTAGACTTAAATCTCTGGAGTTGAGTTATGATATCCCCAACCGGCTGCTATCAAGATTAAGTATCGATAACTTCCGGGTATATCTGAGTGGATATAATTTGCTAACTATTAGTGAATTAAAAGGAATAGACCCCGAGGGTCGAGGGGATGGCAGTGATCCGAATTCCGACCGAACAGATGCAAATTACTATCCGCAGTTGACTTCTGTTAATGCTGGCATAGAAGTAAGTTTTTAAGACTAAAGAATATTTACGAGGAATTAATTATGAAGAATTCTACACGGATCTATTTAACACTTCCAATACTTATTATTGTTTTTATCTTGGGTAGTTGTAAGGACAATTATCTGTCGATAACTCCTCAGGATAGAATAACCGAAGAACAGGTTTGGACTGATGCTAAACTGGTAAAATTGTATGTGAATGACCTTTATAAGGCTATACCGCATGGTTTTAATACACACATGTGGAATAAACTAACTGATGAAGCCTACGGTAATGGCGACTGGCTGGAAGGGGAGGTAACTGCTGATGATATCGATAACTATGGTGAAGATTTCAATTACTTAGATTACTATCAAGAGGCTTACCAGTATATCAGAAGGTATAATGTATTCATGAATAAGATTGAGTCGACTCCCCTTGATGAGGAGGAAAAGACATCTCTTACAGCGGAGGTTAAATTTTTAAGGGCATTTACATATGCCAATCTGTTGTGGAGGTATGGAGGGGTTCCAATAGTAGAAGAGGTATATGCTCTTGGAGATACTCATGAATTTAGTCGGGCAAGTTACCAGGAAACGTTTGATTATATAAATAAACAGCTGGATGAGGCTATTCCCAATCTTGCAGAGAAGTATGAGCCAGGGGGTTCCAATTATGGTCGCGCTACTAAGCATGCTGCTATGGCTCTGAGATCAAGAGTATATTTATATGATGCGAGTGCGCTAAATAATCCGAACAATGATCAGGCCAAATGGCAACGGGCTTCCGATGCTGCTAAGGCACTTATCGATGAGCAGGCATATTCTCTGCATCCAGATTACGGGGAAGTATTTCAGAGTCTGACTGATGAGCATATTTTTGCACGCACGTTTAGCTCATCAAACGGTCATAATGCTTCGTTCATTAATTTGCCAAGACCATACGGAGGTTACGGGGGATGGGGAGGTTCCAATTGTCCATCTCAAAATTTGATTGATTCGTATGAGATGGCCAATGGAGAAATGATTTTCAATGAGGATAGTACGATTAACCAAGCTTCTGGATATGATCCTCAAAATCCATACGAAAATCGGGACCCTCGGTTTTATGCAAGTATTCTTCACCATGGATCAACATTCCGTGGCGTAGAACTGGACTATTCTGAAGAGGTTGAAATAGCAGGAGGCGATACGACCTTCACGGGAGTCCGGGGAAATGCAAATTATAAGGTGACCGGCGACAACTCTGTGACTGGTTATAATATGAAAAAGTACATTGTTCAGGATATGAATGTACCCATTAGCCGAAGCCAGAATTATACACAGCCCTGGCCTTATTTTCGGTTGGCTGAGATTTATCTCAACTACGCAGAGGCACAATATCATCTGGGTAATCCTGCCGTGGCGAGAGAATATGTTAATAGAGTTCGAAATCGAGCAGATATGCCTAATTTAAACGCTGGATTAGTAGGACATGATTTGCTTGACAGAATACGGCACGAAAGAAAAATTGAACTTGTGTTTGAAGGTCACCGGTTTTGGGATATTCGTCGCTGGATGATAGCACCAGAGGTGGAAACGCATGATATAGACGGTGTTGATATTTATCAAAAAGCATCTAATGGTGAGTATATTTTTGAAAGAAAACGAGTAATTGATCGCCCTGAACAGTGGAATGAAAAGTACTACAAACTTCCTATTCCCAGAGATGAAATCAACAAAAGTAGTGTGCAACAAACAGAAGGTTATAACTAACTGAATAAGCACATAGATTGTAAACAAACCTTACACCATGATCCCGCAGAACACCTGTATGCAGAGAAAGCCTCTGTATATAGGTCTGTTCTGTGTTTTTAATAAGTAATCTGGAAAATATAGTTGCATTTAAGCACTAAAAATTAAATGATTTTTAGAAAATAAGTACAGAGAATAAATTTTCTTAAATCCAGATTTAAATGAAGAAGCACTATTTGGATTTATAATAACTAATTGGACAATTATATGCGGTCATTAAGATACATAACGTTTACTTCTGCCATAAATGGATTTCTATTGCTCTTGTTCTCGGGAGTATTTGCAATAACTTCAGCCCAAACGTCGCAAAATGAAAATTTAAAGCTTTGGTACGACGAACCAGCCGAAATTTGGGATGAGGCCCTGCCTGTGGGAAATGGTCGAATCGGAGGGATGATCTATGGGAAACCTCATCGTGAAGAGATTCAGCTCAATGAGGAAACGGTTTGGGCGGGAGAACCAGGAAATAATGTAAAAAACGACCTGAAAAAGAAACTGCCTAAAATACGCGAGTTGCTATTTGCCGGGAAGAACAAAGAAGCTTCTGAACTTACAGCCAAGTCTCTTCCAAGGCATGCACCTCCGGGCAATAATTATGGTATGCCTTACCAAACCGTTGGAAGCCTGTTTTTGGAATTTCCTGGACACGAAAATGTAAGTGATTACTATCGTGATCTGGATATCAGCAGAGCCGTCGCAACCGTATCCTATAATAAAGCAGGGGTGTCCTTCGAGCGAGAAATGTTTTCATCCCTCACTGATGATGTGATGGTGATCCGTCTATCCGCTGACCAGCCAGGAAATATAACTTTCACGATGGGCGCCGACAGTCCTATGGAGACTTTTAGGCTACATCCCAAAAATAACAAGCTGATTTTTTCGGGAAAATCAGGAGATGTGGATAACAAAGAGGGAAAGGTGAAATTCTATACAATCGTTGATCCTAAGGTTAAAGGTGGTACCGTGGTAACAAATGACAGTACGGTGAGTGTTAAAGGAGCTGATATGGCTACTTTGTATATCTCCATCGGCACAAATTTCAACAGCTACAAAGATTTAACGGGTAACGAGTCGTTACGAGCCGAACAATATTTGGACAAAGCGCTCTATAAAAATTATGGCAAGTTGAAGTCTGATCATATTAAGGACTATCAGAAATATTTTAACCGCGTGTCTCTGGATCTTGG
This sequence comes from Fodinibius sp., assembly GCA_035300985.1. Classification (GTDB taxonomy): domain Bacteria; phylum Bacteroidota; class Rhodothermia; order Balneolales; family Balneolaceae; genus Fodinibius. The sequence goes on along the minus strand of DATGUX010000124.1, from coordinate 2,240 downwards.
TACCTCCGAACAAGCACTCAAAACCACTGATGAGCGGGTGAAAGAGTTCAAAACAACGGATGACCCACAAATGGCCGAACTTTATTTCCAGTTTGGTCGCTACCTGCTCATCTCCAGTTCACAGCCTGGTGGGCAACCAGCTAATCTGCAGGGAATCTGGAATAAGGGGACCTCTCCTCCATGGGATAGTAAATATACCATCAATATTAACACCGAAATGAATTACTGGCCGGCAGAGCTTACTAATCTCTCTGAAATGCATCAACCGCTGTTTTCCATGTTGAAAGACTTGTCGAAAACAGGGCAGGAAAGTGCAACAAAAATGTACGGCGCTCGTGGATGGAATACTCATCATAATACCGATATATGGCGTATAACAGGCCCTATTGATGGTGCTCATTACGGCATGTGGCCAATGGGAGGGGCCTGGCTTTCACAGCATCTTTGGCAACATTATCTCCATACTGGAGATGAAGAATTTTTGGACGATGTATATCCGGTACTTAAAGGATCCGCCCTGTTCTATGTGGATGTGCTTCAAGAATATCCAGAAAACAATTGGCTGGTGGTAGCGCCATCTATGTCCCCGGAAAACTCTCATGTGAAGGGTGTTTCCATGGCGGCTGGTACCACCATGGACAATCAACTGGTCAATGATGTATTCTCTAATATCATCAAAGCGGCAGATATTTTGGATCGGGATCAGGCGTTTATCGATACGGTTAAAGCGAAAAAAGAACGCATTCCACCAATGCAGATTGGCCATTGGGGACAGTTACAAGAGTGGCTAAAAGACTGGGATGATCCGGAAAATGGTCATCGCCATGTTTCGCACCTGTATGGGCTGCACCCAAGCAATCAGATATCACCTTACCGGAATCCGAAACTGTTCCAGGCTGCACGTACTTCTTTGCAAGCTCGTGGGGATGAATCTACCGGCTGGTCGATGGGTTGGAAGGTGAACTGGTGGGCACGATTACTTGATGGTAATCATGCCTATAAGCTTCTGGAGGATCAAATAAAACCTGCAATCTTATCAGATGGAGAAGAAAGAGGTGGAACCTACCCTAACCTCTTCGATGCGCACCCTCCATTTCAAATTGATGGTAACTTTGGAGCTACCGCCGGAATTGCCGAGATGCTGATGCAAAGCCATGATGGAGCTATTCACTTACTTCCTGCCCTACCTGATGCATGGCCCAAGGGTAAAGTGCACGGTTTGGTAGCACGGGGCGGTTTTGAGATTGATATGCATTGGGAAGACGGCAAGCCTACCAAAGCTGTGATTCATTCCAAGTTGGGGGGGAATCTCCGTATTCGATCATACTGGAAGCCAGAAGCTGTTTCTAATGGTCAGCTGTCTATTGCGGAAGGGGCGAATCCAAATCCACTTAATAACGCTGCCGACATTAAAGAGCCGTTGGTATCCCAAGAGGCTGATTTCGAGAATTTAGAGCTTCGAGAAGTACATGAATATGATATCCAAACAGAAGCTGGTAAGACTTATGAGATCAGCTTTTAAAAAATATCCACTATAAAGTTAATGTTAACTAAGCTTTTCCAGGGATAGGAAACAGTTAGACGTTATCCTATCCCTGACATATAAAAAGGTTATGCTGGAACCAATGTTGCATTGTAGGCTTACGGATCAATGAAATTATGCCCTGAACATTGTGAGCTTAGATTAACAATCCGGGCTAGGAAATGATTCACCAGGCAGGACTAGCTAAGAAGCTGAAGGATTAAGCTCTCCGTTTCTTAGATAGGACAATAGGCTTTTTATTTCTCACACTATGATCACTAAACAAATTATTAGATAGCTTTGATAAATGATTCATTCTTCCACCAAATTTTTTGTACTGCTTCTAACTGCAATTTTCATTGGATGCTCGGTTGAAAAACCTACACAGGAATCGGGCTATTTTAAACCAGTTCCGGCATCTTTCTACGAAGGCTTGTCTTTTGATATGCCGAAAGTCCCGGTGCCGGAATTTCCGGATTACTCGGTCAGTATTGAAGAGTTTGGGGCCGTCCCGGATGGGAATACGCTCAATACTGACGCCATTCGAAAGGCTATTAAGCATGTAAATGAGCAGGGCGGGGGACGTGTGGTCATTCCAAGAGGAATCTGGAAGACGGGACCTATCATGTTGAAGAGCAACATCAACCTTCATGCTGAGAAGGGAGCGCTGATAATATTCAGCGAAAATAAGGACCTGTACCCGCTGGTGGAAACCAGC
>DATGUX010000123.1:0-3852 GCA_035300985.1 Fodinibius sp. | reverse complement strand
AAATGGACCTAAAGTAGGCTACAGCCACTGCCAAAACATGAATAACTTAATCATGGCTCCAAAAATAAATCGAAGGAACCAACTTGGGATAAAATGAATGAAAGGTCGCCGCAAATTAACCGGTCATGAATAATTCGGGATAAGTCAAAATACAATTGTGATCCTGCCAATGGCTTGGATTCGTCTGTATGAGTCCATAAAGAATAGCTTCGATCAAAAATAATTTGATCTCTGTAATACACAAATAGTTGAGAGAAAGTGGAAGCCCCCCACTGCATTCGGGTGCACTGTCAATCCGCATATTGAATTAAGTACAGGTACCAGGCATTATGGCATAGTTATTGTTTCGTTATGAATAGAGAGGTGAATATGTGGGTCGGGCTATAAACGCTCATCATAAAATTGGGCATTTCGAATAATACCAAATGGAAGCTCGGATCCATTTGGTAAACAAAACGATAAGTATAGCTGATAACCAGAGAAACTTCTGGGAGCCGTCCATTTTATTCCTAACGTAATTTGTTGGTATTTACAAGGTATCATAAATGATTGTTATTGAAGTAATACAATATGGCTTTGCTTTGCTGATGATAGTTCTGCTTACTTATCATTTGATACAAAGTATAACGGCCCTGATTAAAAAAAGGAGAGTTTTTTCCCATACAAAAAAGAACCGGCGTTTTGCTATTGTGGTTTCTCCAACTAAAAATAAACAGATGATATCCCAGTCATTATATAGTTTGTTTGGCTTGGTCTATCCGAGGAATAGATATGATGTTATTATATGTGGCGACTGTTTTTCGAAAGAAGCCACACGCATTGCGGCAAAAATGGGGGCCGTTGTAGTCAATGGTGATAATAAACCCCATGACGATAGAAAATGTAAACTTCAACAGATCCTTGAACAAATAATGACCGGATCCAAGACTTATGATGCCATAATCGTTGTTGAATCTGAAAGCTTGGTTTCCGGTAATTATTTAGACGTGATTAATTACTATTTCGACCGCGGCAGCAGTGTGGTTCAGAGTAATAATTTGATACTGCCTCAGACAGGTACGGGCAGGCATGATAAACAACAGGTTGATCTTTTATTTAATAATTTATTCAAACCGCCCGGCCAAATTTTTTTTAACTCGACTATGAATTCCAGCGGAAGTAATTTCTGTTTTTCAACACGAATGCTGCGTGAAAAACTGGATTCATTTCCAGCTATATATGGCGATATGGAATACAGACTTTTATTACAACTTAATGGTATAAAAGTTGATTTTGCTCCGGAAGCCGTTGTCTGGAAACAAAGGTCCATAAAAAATGGAGCAGATGATTTAGAAAGAAATCTTAGTCGCGAGAATCAGTATGCACTCGTAAAACGTTATTTCCCTAAATTTCTGCGGACTGCCATTCGGCACAAATCGTTATCATATTTTAAAAGTGCCCTTGCCTTGATTACACCTTCTGCCGTTAGCTTGCTTGGATTTGCGTTGTTGATGGTAGGCGTTAATATAGCAGGGTGGACGCTGGGCGTAGAATCACTTAACCTTATATGGGTATGGTTGGTTGCAAGCCTGTTAGCTGTTACAAATATCTTTACGGGCGGCTACGCGATCAATACCTATTTTCAAGCGTATAAATCAATTGTTTAGAAGAGGCCTCATAACTTAAAAGGGGGCTTCGCTGTCGCCTCCGCCCGGGTTATGTCCCATGGGAGGAGGACCACCGTTGGATTGTGAAGAGGAACTATTATCAGTGGATTCTGCTTCAAAAGGGCCGGCATCAGTGGTGGTCAGGTTCTCAAAACGGGCGTAGTCTTTAACAAAATAGAGAGGAATGCTGCCGGTGGGACCGTTACGCTGCTTGCCAATGATGATCTCTGCTAAACCTGTAGTAGACTGTCCCTCAGGCGTTGTTTTAATGCCATAATATTCCGGCCGATAAAGAAAACAGACTACATCGGCATCCTGCTCGATAGATCCTGATTCACGCAAGTCGCTAAGCTGGGGGCGTTTATCACCGCCGCGTTGTTCTACGGCCCGACTAAGCTGGGAGAGAGCCACAACGGGTACATCCAGTTCTTTTGCCAGGGCCTTAAGGCCACGGGAGATGGAGGCAATTTCTTGCTCACGCGTACCAAAATCCCGGCCCGTAGCGGTCATCAGCTGCAGGTAATCTACCACGATGAGGCCAATATCATGCTCGCTCTTCAGGCGCCGGCATTTGGTGCGCAGTTCCATGATGCTAAGACCGGGCGTATCGTCCACAAAAATATTAGCAGTAAAAAGGCGTCCGGCCGCATCGATCAATCGCTTAAATTCGTCATCATCGAGCTGACCGGATCGTGCAGACTGTGCATTGATGCGTCCTTCCATTGTTAACAGCCGCTGCACCAGCGATTGATTGGACATTTCAAGGCTGAAGATAGCTACTTTGGTCTGGAGCTTGGAATCTTGATGTAAGGCAGCATTACGAGCGGTAGTAAGAACATAGGCCGTTTTACCCATAGAAGGACGAGCGGCAATGATGATAAGATCGCCATTTTGCCAGCCGGCCGTTTTATTATCAACGTCTGTACCAGTAGGAACGCCGGTTATACCGGCTGATTTCCCGCGAATATCTTCAAGATGAGAGAGAGTATCTTTAAGAACATCGCCAATGGGCTGCGACTGGGCGCGTTGCTTAGAATTAGCCAAATCAAAAATACGCTGCTCCGCCTTATCGAGTACATCGTAGGGATCAGAGGAGCTGTCGTAGGCCTCCTTAATAATATCAGTACAACCTAAAATGAGATTACGTTTAGTGGCTTTTTCAGCAATAATCTGGGCATGGTAGTCAACGTTTGCAGCTGAACTGACCGAACGGGTAAGTTCTGAGAGGTAGCCCGCCCCGCCACAGGTATCTAAAAGACCTTTATCGCGCAGTTCATTTTCAACCGTCAGCAAATCCAACGGGTTATCACGTTCGTACAAATCGTGCAGTACTTCAAAAATGTGCTGATGGGCCGGCTTATAAAAGTCGCTGGTTGAAAGCATCTGCAGGGCCACCGTAGCCGCTTCGTGCTCAATGAGCATGGAACCCAGAACGGCTTCCTCAACCTCTACGGCCTGCGGAGGTATGCGTCCCTCTTGTTCAAGTGCCTGGGCATTATCTTTACTGAAGCCGGAATTTTGTGCTGGCATTGGAGCTGAGTACTGATATTAATTATTGCTGAAGAAGAGTTATGTGGTGAACCTATTTAGTCAGATTCAGGGATCATATAGTATAATAAATACGCTACGTTAAACGAAGTGAAATTTAGAAAAGAAATAAAAAATCAGGGCTGCCCGCCAGCTTCATCGTATTGCTTTCGGAGCATCTGAACATCCTCCCAGGTCGGCCGTTTCCACTGGCTGTGGCGAAGCAGGGCCGCCGGGTGATAAGTAGCTAACAGCTGATACTTTTTGCGAAAGGGATGGAAGCTTCCCCGCATGTTCGACAGCGATGAACTTTTATTAAGCAGCGTTTGTGCAGATATTTTGCCCAGTGACAGAATAAACTTGGGATTGATGAGGTCAATCTGGCGCAGCAGAAAAGGCAGACTGCGCTTACGCTCGATCTCTTTTGGGTTTCGATTGTTCGGTGGACGATGCTTCAGGATATTGCTAATGTAGACGTCTTCCCGTTCAAAATCGACCGCCTTTAGAATCTTATTGAGCAGTTGCCCTGCTTTGCCGACAAAAGGTTCGCCCCGCCGATCTTCCTCCGCACCGGGTGCTTCCCCAATCAGTATCAAATCAGCATTTGGATTTCCCGTGCCAAATACCAGTTTTGTATCCGCTAAGTCAGTCCGCAGGATATCTGCCCGGCCGCAGAGCA
>DATGUX010000122.1:0-2647 GCA_035300985.1 Fodinibius sp. | reverse complement strand
TATTAAAGACGGCATTAAAGCCATTAGAAGTCTTTCTGATGAAGGCATTCGTACCAACTGTACCCTTTGCTTTTCTGCTACGCAGGCCCTGCTGGCTGCCAAGGCGGGAGCAACCTATATATCGCCCTTCATTGGCCGCCTCGATGATATCTCTGACGACGGCATGCAGCTTATTGCCGATATCGTAACCATCTATGAGAACTATGGCTATGAGACCGAAGTGCTGGCTGCCAGTATTCGCCATCCCATGCACGTACTGGAGTCGGCCCGTTTGGGTGCCGATGTGGCCACGATGCCCCTCAAAGTGATTGATCAGCTGCTACATCATCCACTAACGGACAGTGGGCTGGAGCGCTTCCTGGCCGATTGGGACGAGCTACAGGAACAGCTGAAAACCCCGGCCGAATAAAAAGGAGATTTGGGGAGGTCAAAACCACAGGCATTTCCAAGTTCCCTGCAATGAATTAGGCGTATAATCATCGATTCTAATGTCGGAGCCTGCCCGGGTTTCGGCATTTTTTTATTCGCGGCATACTCTTTTCAATGGAGCAAACTAACTGCCCAATTTTCCCGAGGCTTAGCTTCGGTTATATGGCCAGCGTGTCAGCAGGATAAGAGTTCGGCATTTAATTCTGAATCTGTTTTACGTAACCGTTAAATCCCTTTTTTCTTAGCATCCTGCGTTCTTCGCGGGCCCCCTTTTTATCTGTAAAGCTTCCATAGTATACCCGGTAAACTTTCCGATCGGGGAGTTGGGCCGCCACCACGCGCGAACCCTTTATATGGTGTGACTGCTCGAAGGCCCTGTACTCGTCCTTGTAAGAGCCCAGCTGAACGGTATAGGTAGCGAATTTGGGAACGGTAATAGAAGAGTCGGCAAGATCTTCCTGCATCAGAATTAATGCCACCCGGGCCGTACCGTTACCAATCATACTAATGGCACGGGCAGCCTTTTTTGAGAGGTCGATAATTCTGTTTTTAGCAAAGGGGCCGCGGTCGTTAATACGCACCATCACTTCTTTGCCATTATCCAGATTCTTAACCTTGACAATACTGTTGAAAGGCAGAGTGCGGTGGGCAGCCGTTAAACGGTGCATATCATATTGTTCGCCATTGGCCGTAAGCTTACCGTGAAATTTCGGTCCATACCAACTGGCACGGCCTTCTCCCATTTTTTTACCTGTAGCATTTTTGTCAGGAAAATCAATAGCAGGTGGCGGCTTGGCTTCGCGTTCTGGGGTGCGTGAGAGCGTACCGCAAGAACTTACAAATAAGACCAGCACCATGAGGGCTGAATATGTGGAATATTTATATGCGGGAGTTGGAATCACAAGGCGGCACTGATATCTTTAACAAATCTGTTAGATCAAGGCCTAAGATAGTAAATATGAGAAGGAACTGTAACGGAAGTTATTTAAGATGGATTTTTCATCAAAGAATTTGGACTAAAGCCGGTGATAATAGGCTAAAACAAGCAGATAGATGCCATAAATAAGCAGTCCGACTGCAGTAGTACCTAATATCCAGAGACCATAAGGCTGTTGCCGAAGCGCATTAAGCGCATCACTTAGCCCGCCTGCCTGCTTGGCATTATAGGTTATAGCAGCCTGATAAAGCATAACGGCGATCATAAGATAAACAATACCCCAGGCCGAGAACCCAATACGTCCCAGCTGGCGCAGCATTTGCTGTTCGTTATTGCTCATGGATTGGGTATCAAAGCTGTATTCGAAGTTAGCCTTATAGGCAGTGTAAAATTGATAAAAGGCAATTGCCAGAACGGCAAGGGCTACTATGAGTACCAGCCATTTTCCAAAGGGGAGATCCAGTATCCTGGCAACCCATATTTCCGTGCTTTCGCTGGTGCTTTGGGCATTAAGACCCTGAAAAATCTGCCAGGCCGCATAGGAGAAGGAAAGATATAAGCAACCGACAATAAAGTCGATAACCCTGAAAAAAATGTTTTTATAACTTTTCCCCCTATTTTCCGGATCCCCCAAAGCCTGGATCATCCGCCATAAAGCATGGGCCAGTAGCCCAATGATACAGCCAATAAGCAGTACCGAACCGAAGGGTTGGTATAAAAATTCTTGTAAGGCCTGCGTGGTGCCGCTCTGTTGGCTGCCCATGCCGATGGTCGCTTGAAGGGCCAGTAGTCCTACCATAAAATAGACGGCTCCCTTGCCTATAAATCCCACCCGGGCTATAATATCAACGGCCGTTCTCTCTTTGTTTTCCATGAATCACCTGCAATTAAAGGCATGTGCGACACCTATTAAGGTAAGAGGGAAGAAGATTATTTGCTAATGTAGATCCAAAAAAAATTGAAGAGCTTGAACGACTTATCGATGATAGTAGATAGCCTTAGCAATTTAAACTTGTCCTCTGAGAAGTCAGAGTAATACCGGCATTCGAATGGAATAGTATTTCAAATCTTTCTGAAAGAAAAGGAGGGGAGTTCAACATGCTGCCGAAATCCGTGTTGTAAGTCTTTTATCCCGATGAAATTGAGCTGGTGGCCGGAATCGAACCGGCGACCTATTCTTTACGAGAGAATCGCTCTACCCCTGAGCTACACCAGCAATAACAGTTAGCATGCAATCCGCCAATGCATACTGCGCGCTAAATATACGAACTAAAGCCCTGT
>DATGUX010000121.1:0-5941 GCA_035300985.1 Fodinibius sp. | reverse complement strand
ACCCAGGAGATACCGATTAATGGGCGCGAAACCATTGATGTAAGCATGCAGTCAAAATCCGTCCTTGGAGAAGAGGTAGTGGTTGTGGGTTACGGGGTGCAGCGCAAGAGTGATTTGACCGGATCAGTCTCGAGTATTCGGGGTGAAGCCTTAACAGCTCCTGCGGTCACCAATCCCGCTCAGGCTTTGCAAGGGGCTGCATCCGGGGTGAGGGTGGTATCTGCCGGTGAACCTGGCTCATCTCCTTCGATAAATATCAGGGGGATAGGTACAACCGGTGACAGTTCTCCGCTATATGTAATAGACGGGGTATTCACCAACGACATTTCCTACCTAAACAACAATGATATCGAATCCATAGAAGTACTTAAAGATGCTTCCGCAACGGCTATTTATGGTTCACGGGGGGCAAATGGAGTTGTGCTTATTACCACCAAGCAGGGCAGTAGCGAGACCCCGGTGTTCAATTTTTCGATGTCTGAAGGAATTGAAGTTCCAACCTCTTACAGCATGGTGAATGCCCGGCAGTATGCCACGCTTATTAATGAAGGGCTTGTCAATATTGGGGAGGAACCTAAATATGATGTCTCCCAAATTAATAATTCCACCGATTGGTTTGATGAGGTTATGGATCGATCCGCCGTTCGAGAATACAATCTTTCTTTTAGCCAGGGTACGGATAAAAGCAGTTATTATGTGAGTCTTGGCTATGACGATCAAAATGGGGTCGTTGAGAAAAGCGGATATGAAAGATTTTCCGTTCGGGTAAATAACCGGTATCATTTAAGCAACAATATTACCATTGGCCACAATATGTCGGGTAATTGGACTAATAAAGATAACCGGCTGGGACCGGCCTTTGGCTGGACCTACCGAGTGCCTTCCACCATACCGGTTCGCAATGAAGATGGTTCTTATGCTTCTACTGGAATTGGTTCCAATGGTAATGTGATTGCGGCGCTTGACCACCATCATGATTTTACCAAATCAAGAGCCTTGGTTGGAAATGCCTTTGTAGAAATCAAGTTTCTCGATAATTTCCAATTCAAATCCAGTCTGGGAATTGACCTGAAGCATGCGGAAAATACCGTATTCAATCCGGTATTTTTTGTAGATAATGACCAGAAAAACGAGCAAAGTAGCCTGTCAAAAGAATGGGGTAAAACTCAAAATTGGCTGTGGGAAAATACCCTCAACTACAGCCAGACTTTTGACATCCACCAAATAGATGCCGTAGTGGGTTTTACCACCCAGGAGAACAACTTTGAAACATTGGGAGGCGAACGAAATAATATTTTTTCGGAGGATCGCAACCTTTGGTATCTCAATGCCGGCGCTACTGAAGGACTTGGCAACTCGAATATAGCCAGCTCCAGCAGTATTGTCTCCTATTTAGGACGTATAAACTACACGCTGATGGACAAATACCTGTTTACCGGAACCATCCGGTTTGACGGATCGTCAAAGTTTCCGGAAGATGATCGATGGGGTACATTTCCGTCTTTTGCGCTCGGATGGCGACTCTCAGAGGAGCCTTTTATGCAGGACGTTGAGTGGCTGTCTGATCTTAAAATCCGTGGCAGTTGGGGCCAGATCGGGAACCAAAAAATTGGAGATTACCGTTATTACGCCACGGCAGCTACGGGGATCGGAGTCTCTGGAATATTCGGGAATGAAATTGATCGCGGGGCGACCGTCACTACGCTGGTTAATCAAAATGTAACATGGGAAAAAAGCGAACAGACCGATATTGGACTGCAGTTTGGTCTCCTCAATAATAAAATTGAGGGTGAAGTGGACTGGTACAAACGAACAACCAAAGATATGTTGGTTGAAGTGGGTGTACCGGGCTCAGTTGGTTTGGATGCTACAGAGGGGAATGTGGGATCCGTAGAAAATAGAGGTTTTGAATTCAGTCTGAATTTTAACGGATCCAAAAATGATTGGACTTATAATATAGGCCTGCGGGCATCTACCATAAATAATGAGGTCGTTGATCTTGGATCCAGAGACGAACTGATAGGCGGTAATATCGGTGCAGGCAAACAAGTTTCTCGTGCACGGGTGGGCGAGCCCATCGGATTCTTTTACGGTTATAAATCACTCGGCCCCTTCGATACGCAGAAGGAGATCGATAATGCGGCGACCCAATCGAATGTGGTGCCCGGAGATTTACGTATGGCAGATACCAATGGAGATGGTGAGATAACCGCTGAAGACCGTGTCAAGATCGGTTCCCCAATTCCAGACTATACAGGCGGACTAAATATAGCGGTGGGATATAAGGGACTTGAGTTATCGGTAGATATGTATGGCTCATTCGGTAATGAGATCTATGACGGTAATAATAATGTTCGCTTCTCCGGTGATGATAACTTTTCCAAGCAATGGCTTGATCGCTGGACCGGTCCCGGCACCAGTAATGAGATCCCACGAATAACTTTTGGTGGTGACTGGAACTACGAGATTTCTTCACGCTGGGTAGATGACGGATCCTTTGTTAAGATTCAAAATGTAAGATTACAGTATACTTTGCCTTCCTCGTTATTAGAATCACTCCCAATATCCAATGCCAAAATTTATGTAAGTGGTAACAACTTGCATTATTTCACAAAATATGACGGGCTTACTCCGGAAATTCCCGGTACTGTTATCAATAACGGGGAAATAACTAACCCTGGAAACCCCGCCAACAGCACATTAAACAAAGGAGTTGACAGTAATGTGTATCCGGTATCCAGCTTTTACCAACTTGGTGCTTCCATCACTTTTTAATAAAAGTTCAAAACAAACACTATGAAAAAGTTAATAAATATTACCTTACTTAGCTTTTTATTGCTTACAGGTTATGCTTGTAAAGACGGTATCATGGATTTGAATAAAGAGCCATTGGGTAAACCATCCAGCTCTGTACTTTATACTACGGAAGATGGTATCCACAAACTTGTGAGTGGTGCATACGCTCAGACAAGGAATTTTGGCCTGAGTGGCTTTGGTTGGTTTGTAGCCAAGGAGGTGGGATCCGATGATACAAATCCGGGCAGTACTCCGGCTGACGGAAGTGTGCCCCGTATGGAACAGGTCAATGATTTTACTTACCTCGCCAGTCAAAATGATTTAAGTAGCTTCTATGATAACCTATATACACTTATAGCCCGTGCGAACTTGGTGATTAATAACGCTCCTGATGTGGAAATGGATGAAGGCTTAAAAGCGCGTTATATTGGAGAAGCACGGTTTTTGAGGGCTTTTGGATATTTTAATTTGCTCAGAGGATGGGGAGGAGTTTCTATCTATACCGAGGTGCCTCCCACCCCAGAGGAAGCATCTGAAGTAAAACCGAGGGCGTCTGAGGAAGAGGTATATCAGCTGATCATATCCGACTTGGAAAATGCTATACAAGGCTTACCTCTAAAGAGTGGGTATCCTGCTTCAGAACTTGGAAGGGCAACGAAAGGTGCTGCCAGAACAATGCTTGCCCAGGTTTATCTCTCTCAGCAGGATTATAAGAATACCTTGAACTATGCCATGGAGGTGATTAATTCCGGCGAATATAGCCTGCTTACTACTTACGACCAAAACTGGAGTGTTGAACATCAAAATGGTGCTGAATCTATTTTTGAGGTCCAATTTATTACCAGAGAAGAACAAGACCTAAGTAATGAGTGGAATAAGTGGCAGGGAGTCAGAGGTACTGTGGGGTGGGGATTTTTCTCCCCGTCAGAAAGCTTGGCCAATGCCTATGAGAAGGGAGATCCGCGAAGAGATTATACCATCTTTTTTGAAAGCGAAGCGCTGCCGGGAGCAACCGATGAAGTGCCCGACTTTCCTGAAGATGCTGATCCACGAGCGAATCAAAAAACACTGCTTCCCAAACCCTGGCCAGTAGGATATCCGGGTAACTCCCCGCTTAACAAGGTAGTCATGCGCTACGCAGACGTTCTGCTTATGGCTGCGGAAGCCAATAATGAATTAGGCAATACCGGGGAGGCTCTGCGATATTTGGAGATGATACGAGCCCGGGCAAGAGAGGATAATCAAGATGTATTGCCCGAGATTACCACAACCAACAAGCAGGAGCTTCGACACAAAATTTGGAAAGAGCGGCGTTATGAATTGGCTCTCGAAGGCTACCGATACTTCGATATCTTGCGCTATAATGAAGTAGAACCGGGCTTTGCTGAAAACCTTTTTAATGGGCTGGGGAAAACGAGTTTTGATCCTGGTAAACATACGTTATTCCCGATACCACAAAGTGAAATTGATTTTTCGGGAGGAACTTTAGAACAAAATCCGGGATGGTAGAATATTCCCTGCTTTCATTATTTAAAACAAAGATGCATTTTTTTGGCAATTGATTATTGGGCGTTTTCATATCCCGATGGCAGCTAAACGTAGAAAAGGCAGGCTTGACATCATCATTACTTAATTCCCGGTTGCTTGGCCTGTAAATCATAGATTGAAGGCTATAAAAGAGGTTTTTATTGGTAAGTTTTAAACTTACTGAACAGCATGAGAGTTGGATATTTGTTCCCCGTACAGACAAAATAAGAAGGATTTTGAGTTCACTTAACGGAAAAGAGTATTAGAATGTCTGATAATATTTCACGAAATAACTTTTTAAAGTTGACAGGAATGGGCATCGGCACATCAATGCTGGGGGGCAATTCCGTAGGAAATGCAAGAGGTAGAAAAAGCCCCATATCTCCTTATGGAATTCCTGAAGGAGTGAAGAGCCGGTGGACGAGTCCCGAAAACCGGAAAGGCCGCAAGGGAGCCGGCGCCAAAGAAAACCGGGGCGCCAAAGGACATGCCTTTGATGAAATTAAAGCCGGTGAAAGCTATCCGCTGCTGGATGTTCAAGGGGCGGGCATCGTAAACCGCATCAAAATGACCATTAAGAACCGCTCGCCTAAAATGCTGCGTTCACTGCGTATTGACATGTATTGGGACGGCCGACCCAAGCCGGCGGTTTCAGCGCCCCTGGGCGATTTCTTTGGGGTGGGCCTGGGCCGGACCGCTTCCTTTGAGTGCGACTTTTTCTCGAATCCTGAAGGACGCTCATTTAACTGCTTCATTCCAATGCCTTTCCGGGAGGCTGCCAGGATCGTTATTACTAATAACTCGGATCAGGATGTCACGCATATTTTTTTTAATGTAAACTACCAGCTGATTGATGAACAGCCTGAAAACGCGCTCTACTTTCACTCATATTGGAATCGTAATACGCAAACAGCTCTGGGCAAAGATTATGAGGTTTTGCCTCGTCTAAAGGGTACCGGACAGTTTTTGGGAACCAATATCGGGGTTATTGCCAATCCGGATTATGGTAATTTATGGTGGGGCGAAGGAGAGGTAAAGATGTACCTTGATGGCGATGACCGCTGGCCAACGCTGGTCAGTACGGGGACGGAAGATTATATCGGTACGGCATGGGGACAGGGCGTCTACGCTGACCGTTACCAGGGAAGCACTATTGCTGATGAGGAGAATAAGCAGTGGTCCTTTTACCGCTATCATATTCCTGATCCGGTGTATTTTCATAAGGATTTAAAAGTAGCTGTCCAGCAGATTGGCGGTGGATTTAAAAAAAAGGTGAAAGCACTGGCCGAAGAGGGAGCGGAAATGAAGTATATCAGTGTTGACCAGCAAGGCAAATTCTTTAAGCTGCTCGAAGATAATAATCAGGAATCGATTGATGAATTACCGGAAGGCTGGGTCAACTTTTACCGTAGAGATGATTGGTCGTCAACTGCTTATTTTTATATGACCGAACCTGTGAATAATCTTCCTGAACTGCCCGGCCTTGATATACGGACGGCAAGAATTATAAATAGTGGCCAGTAATGATGGTTGTTAAATAATAACAGATAAAACTCATTGTATCATGTCTAAAGCTGAATTATTCAAACTGTTTACATTGTGTTCACTCCTGTCGTTG
>DATGUX010000120.1:0-2826 GCA_035300985.1 Fodinibius sp. | reverse complement strand
CGCCGCAGGAGCAACTAAAAGAAAAGTTGCTTGAAATATATGATGCTGGCTTAGGAGAAGTCAGGTACTTTTATAACAGCATAGATCTCAATAATGACGGGAATCAGGAGTTCGTGGTCTACGTTATCGGGCCCCTCATTTGTGGATCCGGTGGTTGTAACACTCTGGTGTTCTCGCCAACCGGAAGTAAATTAAAGCAGGTTGGCGACATCTCTGTCACTAATCCGCCCATTGTAGCAGCCCAAAGCCGAACTAACGGATGGCTGGATCTCATGGTTCAAATCAGCGGTGGTGGATTACAATCAGCAACCTATGCTCGCCTTAAGTTTGATGGCATCACCTATCCAGGCAATCCAACGGTGAAGCCGGCGGAACAAACAAAAGAATTTAAAAAGCAGAAGGTGCTAATTGAGTCGTTCGATTCATTTAAAGAGGGACAACTGCTGCGTAAAGGCAACGGTAATCCATAATCTATAACAGAGCCCTTTTGCGAAACCCACCGTTCGGAAGGGATTCTACGCCTGAGCGGGAGTGGAATTCCCTTTAAAAACCCTATGAATTGTTTTTTTAAAGAAGTAACATTTTAAATATAAGTTTTGTAAAGAGCTCTAACACTCATTGACATAGAATTTCAAAGTAGACATAACAGGCACTTCTTACTCGCCTCTTGTCCCCCTATTTTGCAAGTCCTTTGGGTTTTTCGTAGAATACTATATTGATTAGAGTTCGATGCTGCTTAAGCGGAAGGCTGTTTATACAACAAAATCCATGGATTTTTCATCAGTTATATTATCATCCATACTGCAAGTCTTTGTCTTTACAATGGTTCCATTCATTGCTTATCTAATAAGCTATCGTAAGGTAAGAGGCTTTGGGAAATATATCGGTTTTCACAGACCGGAAAAGAAAGCCATGTTATATGCCACACTTTTCGTTCTTGTGACCATTCCCCTTGGACCTTTGATTCGCTACTACTTCCCCGCAATCCAAGAGATTACATCTGCAAAAGGCACCGTTACAGGACATTTGCAAACTGTTGGGCTTTCATTCTCATCAATTATTCTTATCGGGGTTATGGCCTTCGTGAAAACGGGGCTTGCAGAAGAAATTTTTTTTCGGGGCTTTTTGGCAAAGCGATTAATCAAATGACTTGGATTTAGCTGGGGCAACCTAATACAAACACTCATTTTCGCAGGTCTACACATGTTTATCTTTGTCGTACCGCAAGGACCGGAAGCGTCGCTCAGGAATATTGCAATTGTTATTACTTCTACAGGCCTCGTTGCATGGATATTTGGCTTTCTTAACGAGTATATAGGAAACGGTTCTATTGCACCCAGTTGGTGGGTTCATGGCTTAACAAATGCAGCTACATATTTTATGGCCATACTCACGGTGTAAAGCAAACTTTAGCGTGTAATCTACCGGCTATAATTAGTCTCTTATCCATTAATCCCGTGGTCAGATTGGACATTAAATAGTTAAGATTGTTTCAACAGTATTTATAGCGTATTTCAATACAAGCTTCAACCGGTAAACGCGTCATCTTTATTTAGTGGCGGCTGTTCTAATGTCAACATTGATCAGCCAAACTCTTTTAATACCCATACCTCCCACTTGCCAATCCTATAATTTGTCCCGTCTTGACGGCAGCATATTTATATAGTAGCTAAATCGACCCTGTTCACGTTCCTCCTCGTGATCAATAAGTCGGAGTGCGGTTGTTATAAGCTCTTGTGAATCCAGCAGGCCTACAAGCGTTTCTGTATTTTTGCGCGAAACGATCGGCAATTGCTCAATATTATGTTTCCCCATCCTGACAACCAAATCAAATAGTTTCTCATCGGGAAAACCTATTGCCAAATCTCTGGTTCCCACCTTTGCTACCGTCCTGCTTCCCTCTCCCCGAGCCAATGCTTTTACAATATCACCGTAGGTTATAATTCCAATCAACTTTTCCTCTGAATCAACGATAGGAAATCCGTCATGGACCGTTTTATCCTCCGCAGCAATTTGAAGAGACTTTGTGTCTTCCAAGATATCATGATATTTATTTATTTCACCTGCCTTTTTACCGGAAGAATGTTCAGACCCTTCCTTCCCTTTTGCAATAAACGCGGCTAATTGCGCTATGGTAATATCAGGGCTAAGGGTAACGGGATTTATATCCATAACCTCACCGCATTGAAAACGTTTCAACATATCTACCTCATAATCCTGGGTAATATCAATTCCCCTGTTAGCCAGCTCGGTCGTCATAATGTCTGACTTCATATAAAGCGTGGTGACCATATCAGCAATTACAGCCACCAAAAAAACCGGAAGCAGAGCATCAAAGTGACCGGTGACTTCAATAGCAAAGAGTGTAAAGCCGAATGTGGCGTTACTGACCACCCCAAAGAGGGTTCCCAGTCCGGCAAGTGCAAATAAAGAAATGGGTACAGAGATCCCGGGAATAAGTATATTGATGCCATGGGCATAGACATTACCAATAGCGGCACCTGCTATAAAGACGGGAGCAAGAAATCCGCCCGACGTTTTTGTTCCAAGCGTTACATAAACGCCCCCTATTTTAAAGAGCATAACGATAAGCACCAATCCCCAGGTGAGCTGGTTATTGAGAATCTCTTCGGCAACGCCGTATCCAACACCGAATGTCCTGGGAACCAACAATCCCATAACGCCAAGGATTAATCCGCCCAAAGCAGGCAGCAGTACATCATTGGTGGGTACCCGATGCAGCCAGCGCTCAGCACTGAAATAACCTTTGTTAAAAAGGATCGCGGCAAAGCCAAGAATGCCTCCCAGAACAATTAAGAAAGGGAG
>DATGUX010000119.1:0-30526 GCA_035300985.1 Fodinibius sp. | reverse complement strand
TGGCTTAAATCAATTTCAATTTCCAGACCCGTTGCATTTATTCTATCTTCATTCCAGGTACGAAAAGAATTAATAGAAATATCTCTGTTTTGAAGGTTGTTTTCTATCCGTTTGACTACTGAGTTGAATATCGGATATGTCATTACAAAGCCCTTTTGAATTTAATGATTAGTCATCTCTATTGAAGAAGCAGTATGAATAACTTTTATACATTAATATATCTAAAGCGCGAGATAAAAGAAAAAATACAGGGAGGATATTTTAGCTTTTCTATCAGTCCGCATAAAAATGTGCTGCACATATATATAGATCGAAATGATGAAACTTTGCGACTTATCTTTAGTTCAAATCCTCGGGAAACAGCTCTTTTTATCGATCGTTACCGGCCGCCTAAAAAGCGTAATGTGATTGATTTTTTTGCTACACTTGAGGGGAGCCGGATTGCGGATATTTCATTAGCGGATAACGATCGATTGATGTGGATCTGCTTTGATGGTGGAAAAAAGCTTCTTTTTAAGTTATTCAGCGGCCGGCCCAATGCTTTTTTAGTAGAAGATGACGTTATCGTGGATGCTTTTAAAAATTCCGGTGAATTAAAAGGGACCATTCCGCCACAACCGGAAGCGCCGGATTTTAAAGAGGAGATCAGTCCCCGGAGGTCGGCTAAAAACCAGATGACGGAGGTCAATCCGCTGCTGCCGCGGAATCTGCTTCCATATTTAATTGATCAGCACGATGTGGAGGCCATGTCGCCCCGGCAGGTGCGGACCTTTACAAATAAAGTGACGCTTGCGCTGAAGGAGGATCCTCATCCGCGGGTTCTGAAGACCGGTGATTTTTGTCTGTGGTCGAAAGAGTGGTTGGATAGGCCTTATGAAAAGGCCTGCAGCAAAGTGAATGACTGCGTGGCCTTTGCTTACAAAAATGCGGTTCACCTGCGACGGATGCACGATAAGAAAGAGGATATTATGCAGTTCCTGGAGCGTATGGAGAAACAAAAAAGCAGTAGGATAGCGCAGTTGCAACAGGCCGATAGAAGCCTTGCGCGTGCTGAAAAGTATGAAAAATTTGGCCACTTGCTGATGGCTCATGCCCATGAAAGTCTGCCGGCCGGATCAGAAGAGATGGAGGTGAAAGACTTTTATGAAGGCGACCGGCCGGTGACAATTCCGCTGAGTGAGGGGCATGATATTGCGCGGAATGCTGAATATTATTATGAAAAGGCCAAAGATACCCGCACTTCCTACAAAAAGGCACGCGAGCGCTTACCCAAAGAACAACATAATTTAGAACAAGTGCAGCAACTTCGAAAAGAAGCGGCCCGGATAGATCGGCTGCCCGATATAAACGCATGGTTGAAGTCTCACAGGGATACGCTCACACAGCTTGGCTACGGCAGCAGTGATGACAAGCAGGTGTCGTCATCCTATCGTAAATTCGAGGTGGGTAAATATGAGGTTTGGATTGGAAAAAGTGCTAAAAGTAATGACCAGCTGACCAGCCTGGCCCACAAAGAGGATATCTGGCTGCACGCCCGCGGCGTGGGCGGCTCGCACGTGGTTATTCGAATGGGCAATCAAAAAGATTATCCGCCGAAGCAGGTTATTTTGCAATCGGCCGGCTATGCCGCTTATTACTCTAAAGCCAAAGGAATGAAAACAGCGCCGGTCATGTACACAAAACGTAAATATGTTAGAAAACCCAAAGGAGCCCAACCGGGGGCAGTGACCGTAGAACGAGAAGAAGTAGTGATGGTTCCTCCGGTAAACCCTCAAAATATTGGACAATAACTATGCAGCAATTTGACAGAATTTATTTATGCGGATTTATGGGTGCCGGAAAGTCAACCATCGGTCGGGCGCTGGCCGAAAGGCTGGAACTCTCTTTTCAAGATTTGGATGATATCATCGTTGAAAAAGCGGGTAAAGCCATTTCCAGTATCTTCGCTGATTCCGGGGAGGCCAAGTTTCGTATACTCGAGCGGAAAAGCCTGCTGGAAGTTAGCGACAGCCATCGCGGCGTGATAGCGCTGGGCGGGGGAAGCTTACAAAACCAACAGGTGTTGGATCATTTAAAAAGTACCGGCCTGCTTATCTTTATCGAAGCTCCGCTGAGCCTTATCATCGAGCGTATCTCTGATGATGAGGGGCGTCCGATGCTGCTGGACGAACACGGTAAGCCTAAAGAACACGAACAGCTTTATGAAGATATAGAGCTGTTGTATGAGAGCCGGCTTCCATTATACAGTCAAGCTGATATTATTTTTAAAGTGGCGCCCGGAGAAACGGCCGAGCAGCAAGCAGAAACTCTGATCTCAAAAATCACTAATTATGCCTCATAATATTGCCTTATCCTATGAACATAGCAGCGCGTATCCCATCATAGTTGGGCAGCAGATAGCCTCGGATATCCAATCCTTTTGCACAGAGCATTATAACTCGGCTAAAGCGATCGTCGTCATTGATGAAAAGGTGGCCCGCCTGCATGCCGAAAAGGTACGCTCCATTTTTGATAGCTGTTTTGAGGAGTTGCTTGTGCTGCCGGTTCCCGAGGGTGAGCACTCGAAGTCGACCTCGAAATGGCAGCAACTGACGGATACCATCCTAAAAGAAGGGGTGGAGCGGAAGACGCCGCTGATAGGAGTGGGTGGAGGCGTTACGGGCGATCTGGCCGGCTTTATAGCTGCTACCACGCTGCGGGGGCTTCCGCTTATCCACATGCCTACGTCGCTGCTGGCTATGGTAGATAGTTCTATTGGCGGTAAAACCGGGGTAAATCACTCCGCCGGCAAGAACCTGATCGGATCTTTTTATCAGCCGGATGCGGTATTTGCCGATACCCGATTCCTGGAGACGCTTGAACAGAGCGAATGGATCACCGGTCTGGCCGAAATCTTGAAATATGCGGCCATCCACACACCAAGCCTCTTCGATCAGCTTGCTTCCTTAGTGCAAAAACCACTGCAGCCCAATGAAGAATGGACTAAAGTTATTGCTCAAAGCGCAAGCATAAAAGCAGAGGTTGTGGAAGCAGATGTACACGAATCCGGCCAGAGAGCATACCTTAATTTTGGACATACCTTTGGCCATGCGCTGGAGAAGGTGGCCGGCTATGGCAGTCTGTCGCACGGGGAGGCCGTCTTTATCGGAATGATTGCTGCGGCCCGCGCCTGCAGACAGCTCGGATATCCCATAAATAATGTACGTTTCGAAGCTTTCCTTCCGTTGTATAAAAAGCAGATCACATCAGTACCAACAGATGTTGATGCGCTTATTGAAGCTATGAAAACGGATAAAAAAGTAAAAAATGATAGGCTGCAATTAGTGTTATTGAAAAAGTGGGCTTCGCCTTATATTCAACCCTGTACGGACTTTTCCCTGCTGAAAGATGCCTGGAAGTACGCCTTGTCACATTTTACCTGATATACTTTACGTGGTTCTACGCTGGTTACATAAAAGCTGGAAATTGATATGGGGCATTATTTTGACCCTTCTCTTGACGATCATTTTAGTCGTAGGGCTTAGCCTCGTGCTCCTGCAGCTGGATGTGACTCAAAATTACCTGATCGAGCGTATCGAGAACGGCATAGAACAAAACTATAACGCTCATCTGTCCATCGAGGAGGTAGGTGGTTTCCCGCCTTTCAGCCTGTCGTTGGAAGAAGTAGTCCTTTTCCGAACGGATTCAACCCAGACCGATACTTTGGCGCGGGTGGCCAGCATCCAGAATGAACTGGATATCTGGAGCTTACTTAATAGGAAAATCAGCATAAAGGGTTTTGAACTGAACCGACCGGAAGTGTGGCTGCAGACAACGGAGGATGGAAAGCTGGTGTTTCTCCAGCGGAAAGCCCAACCGCCGGATACTACCTCGAACGGACCTCTGCTCGGAGATATTGAGATTTTAGCTCCCAGTATGAATATCACAGACGGAACGCTCCATTTGCAGAACATTGGTCGCAATAGCGGGACCTTAGAGCTCCCGGCATCAATGACCATCTCAGAAATTAACGCTGATTTTTTCCTGGAGTGGTCGGAAAAGCAGCGCTTTTTAGATATTGAATCGTTCTCAGCTAAAACCAATGATCTGGAACTTAACCGGCTTTCCATGACCGGCCAGGTGTATAGTGACCACCGATATCTCGAATTTAACTCTTTCTATTTTAATTTGGGCCGCTCTGAATTGCTGGTCAATGGTCAGATTGACGGAGTAAACCTCGGTAGTCCCGGCTTTATTGAGCAGTTTTTAACGGCAAAGTACAATCTGGATGTTGTTTCCCGGGCCTTCTATCCCAAAGAATTCGACGAGATCATTCCCGGGGTCCCCAATCTGAAAGGACCCTTTACGCTGCAACTGGCAACCAACGGATCGGCCGATTCCCTGCGCTTAGATGAGGTAACCCTCGGTCGTGGCGAAAGCTTCTTTAGGTTAAATGGGCTGTTTCAGAACTTGCGCCGGCGCGAGGACTTTTCGTACCGCATAAATATCGACAGCCTAAACCTTCGAAAGCAGGATATCCCGCCGGGCCTTGACACTCTGGATACGCCGAGTTACAAGCTGCTGGAAGATCTGGCACTGAAGGGCACGGCAGCGGGAAGCCTGGACTCCATAGCCGTAAATCTGGCGGCCCATTCGCCGCTGGGATCGCTGGATATCGAGGGCGGAAGCCGACTGAAAAAACCCTATCGCTATGATGGGTCGCTAACAGCCCAGAAGCTGGATGTTAGCTGGCTTGCTCCTTCCACACTGGATACAACCTCTCTTAATTTTAGCGCTCATATCGAAGGAACCGGTATTGAGCTGGAGGATGCTACATCAGATTTTGAGGCTACCTTTACGGATAGCCGCATTGATAAACAGACTTTTAATCAGCTGCAGCTCAATTCAACACTCGCTTACGGTCGCTGGAACCAGCAGTACTACTACTGGAACGGAGAAGAAACGGTTACCGGCTCGGGAATGATCGACTTTAGTCGTGAGCAGCCGCCCGTTATCATGCAGGGACAGGCAGAAAATATAAACTTAGCAACCCTGGTGGGTGATACAACGGTAGCCAATACTAAACTTGACTTTGAGTATACTATAGATGCGGAAGGACTTAATTGGCGTGATATTGAGGGGCGAGCCACTTTCGATGTCAGTCCATCGGTCATTGGCGGGGATACCGTTCAGGCGCATCAGTTTTATGCCGATATCACTACCACCGGAGAGAACCGGCGATTGTTGCGTTTAACAAGCTCACTATTTGATATGACAGCAGAGGGCCAGCTTTTTCCCGATGAAATTGCCCGGCAAACTCAATATTGGTCAACTTATTTAAAAAATCGTTATCAGGAAGAAGTAATGATGGACAGCACGGCCGCCCCTGCGTGGTTGGGTCCCAAGCCGGAACATTCTCTGGTGCTGGATGGAAGTATCAAAGCTAAGAACCTCAGTCTAATTAAAAAATACCTGCCCGGTTTTCCCTCCCTTTATACCGATTCTAAGGTCTCGTTCAACGTAAATGCGGGCAGCGACCGCCTGTTGCTGTCAGCCGAGGTGCAGGCTGATACGCTGCAATATAATCAGTGGCAGGCCAAAGACAGCCGGATACAGCTGACGGGTAGCTTTAGAAGCGATCGGAAACTCAAGGAGTTTTCCTCCGTAAATCTGGAAGCAGATATGGCCGTATTAAGATCCAACTCTGTAGCTATGGATACCATTGGGGTTAATTTTGTATTAAGAAAGGATTCCATCCATTACAGGCAGAAGGTCGCTAATATTGGGAAAAATGCCCGCTTTAATTTCGTAGCTGACGGAAGTTTGACAGACAGCGCCACAGTGGCATCAATTGAGGAATTTTATCTTGGCAACGAAAACTATGCCTGGACAAACCAGGGAAGTCCCGTACTTAGGTTTACCGGACCGGAGCGGGTGGCCTTTAAAAATTTTAAATTTGTAAATAAGGACGAGTTTTTTCAGCTGCAGGGTGCCCTGAGTGCCGAGCGCGAGGATTCTCTTTCCTTTACCCTGCAGGATATTAATTTGACCCGCATATCTGAGCTGTTAGAAGGGCGAATAGATTTTGGAGGTATCCTCAACGGGAAGCTGATAACCCGGTCGCTAACCCGCGAGCCGACGATACAGGGAGAAATGGATATCAGCAGATTCAAGCTTAACCAACGTATCGTCGGTGATCTTGAGTTTCGGAGCCGCCTTAATCGTGATAAAGATCGCTTTGATACCAAAATTGCGGTCCGGACAGATCCCGAAAAATATGAAGAATATCTGGAATCCAATGACGGAGTTCAGCAGAATTTCACTCTGGACGGTTATTTCGTAAGGCCAAAAGAAAATGTACGCCAGGATAGTTTGTTTTATTTTGATGCTGATTTCGAGAAGATCGATATGTGGATTGTGCCGCTAATTGTGGATGACATTTTCCACCAGGTGGAAGGGCAGGCCACAGGGGAGGGCTATATAGCAGGTAGCTTTCAAGATCTTGATTTCCACGGCGATTTTGATGTCCAGAATGCATTTGTAAAGCCTCGTTTTTTAAATACCAACTATTTTCTCTCCGGGCGGGTAGCCGTGGATCGTCAAGAGGGCGTAACCCTCGATTCTCTCTCTGTGATGGACACCAAGGGTGGAACCGGGACGCTCTGGGGTACCATAGATCTGAATGATTTCAATCCGCTTACCTATCTCGATTTGAACTTTGACATCAATGAGCTGAAAATACTGAACAGCAGTATGGATCCGGATGTTCCATTCTTTGGGAATGTTTCGGGTACGGGGAGGTTCCGGCTCAGCGGCTCAAATACGAATATGAACTTACGCTCTCCCCAAGCCATCCGGCTAACCAGTGATTCTCATATATCGCTCCCGCTGATGGATGAAACGGAGCTGAATGAGGCCGGTAAGTTTATCCGCTTTGTTGATTCTTTTGAAAATTACAATGCTGGCGATCAGAATGATCGATCCGAAAAGATTGATAAAGATGTACAAGAAGAGCAGCTGCGCGAGCAGATATCCAGTCTTACTTTTAGCGAGCGGTTTAATCTGGATCTGCGCTTTACTACCGCTAATACTATTGCCGTAAGCCTGATTTTTGATCCGGTCACCGGTGATGTGCTTAAAGCCCGCGGATCAGGGCAGATGCGCATTGCCATGCAGGGGCAGGATCTGCAGATGTTCGGTCGCTACCGCATTACCAGTGGTACCTATCAGTTTGTAACCGGCGAAATTATCAGCCGTAAGCTCGAACTTCAGCCCGGTGGAAGGATTGTCTGGGAAGGACAGCCCGATAATGCCCGGCTCGATATTAGTGCGGTCTATCATGCCCGGCCCAATATTTCTACGCTTGCCGGCGGCGGATCGGTGAGTGATCAAAATAATGTAGGGCGAAGCCAGCAGGTACCCGTTGATTTAGTAGTTGAAATATCCGGAACTTTAAATAGCGTTGAGAATAGTTACTACTTTAAGCTGCCCAGCTCGCTGGATCTTTCAACTAATTCCACCTTAACCTATACGATCAATCAAATTAACCGCGATGATCAGCAAAAATTGCTGCAAGCTACCAGCATTCTTTTTACGGGGCAGTTTATTCCCACCCAAGGTGGTGAAAGCGCCACCTCATCCTTAAGTCAAAACCTCACCCGAGGATCCACCGTACTAAACCCGCTGCTCTCAAACCAGGTGATAAGCCCGCTGCTTTCAAACCAGATTAATGCCCTGTTGAACAGCGATGTGAGCCGTTTGGATATTGATTTCAATTTAAATGCGTATAATGAAGTTGATTTGGGAATTGCATTGCGTTTGTATAATGACCGCCTCATCTTAAGGCGTGAGGGACAGATAACCGGTGGCGGCCCGCAAACTACGCTGGGCCAGCGCATTGGCGATCTGAATGCCACATATCGCATTAGCCGCCGGCTCTCGCTGACGGCCTTTCACCGGCAGAACCAGATTCTAAGCGACTTTGGTACCCAGACGCAGGGGGGCGATGTTACGCCCAGTTTGGATGGTCTCGGTTTGGAAGCTAACTTTCAGTTCAACACCTGGCGAGAATTGTGGAACACTATCTGGGGCATAAGCTCTAATAGTCCGGCCAAAAAGGAGGATGAAAAGGATAAGGGAAATGACAATTCCTCTAAAGAAACCGAAGCACAAAAATAATTTTAATATTGATATAACTACTTAATGAGCAAAAGCAAAAAAGAAACATTTGAAGACATTATTCTGGAAATATTGCAGAATAATCCTGAAGTACAGATTCCGTTTAATGTACTGCAGAATATATTACGTATAAACGGGAAGAAAGATAATAATCGCCTAAAAAGCGCGATCAACAGTTTGTTTGACCGTAATTTGATTGTAAAACGAAAGGGAGGAGCCCTGCAGTTGGCAGATTCCGGAGCAGCCGGAGATAGCAGCAATATCGTGACCGGAAAAATTGATATCAGCCGGCGCGGAACGGGCTATCTGATTATTGAAGCTTTCGATGAGGATGTTCGTATTCCTTCCAAACATCTGGGTACAGCTCTGCAGAACGACCTGGTAAAAGCCGAGCTGTTTAAGCAGGGAAGAGGTAAGCGGCGCGAGGGTAAGATTATTGAGGTATTAGAACGCGGGCGCAGCCTGTTTGTAGGCACGCTTAAAAAGAAGGGCAAGAATAACTACCTGATAAAGCCGGATGAAAAGTCGGCCCATACGGACTTTTTTATTCTTCCCGACCATATTCAGGATGCTACTTCAGGCGACAAGGTCTCTTTCGAGCTGGTTGACTGGGTTCATCCCAAATCGCTGCCCGAGGCCCGCGTGGTTGAAGTGCTGGGCAAAGAAGGCACCAATGAGGCCAACATTCTCTCCATCCTGGCGGAAAATGAGATTAAAGTCGGTTTCCCGGATGGGGTTGAGGCTTATGCCGATAATATTTCCACCGCAGTTCCTGAAAAAGAACTCACGCGCCGCCATGATATCCGTGATGAAGTAGTCTTTACCATTGATCCGGAGGATGCCAAGGATTTTGATGATGCCGTCAGTATAAAGATGCTGGACAACGGCAACTATCTTTTGGGCGTACATATTGCTGATGTAACGCACTATATGCCTAAAAATACCATCCTTGATGAGGAAGCTTATCGGCGCGGCACCAGCGTGTATTTGGTTGACCGGGTGCTTCCGATGCTTCCGGAAAAGCTGAGTAACGGCGTGTGCAGCCTGCGCCCGAATGAAGATAAGCTGGCCCACAGCTGTTTTATGGAGATTGCTCCGAACGGAACGCTCATCGACCATTCCGTTGAAGAAACGGTCATCCATTCTGATCACCGCTTTAGCTACGAGCAGGCTCAGGCCGTTATTGACGGTGCCTCCAGCGACTATTCCATGCAGGTGCAGATGGCTGCCAAGCTGGCCCATATCCTGCTGGATAAACGCTTTCGTGAGGGCAGTATCAACTTCGATACGCCGGAACCTAAATTTGTGCTTGACGAAAATGGAAAGCCCATTGATGTGAAGCTGAAAGAACGTCTTTTTGCCCATCGGTTGGTAGAAGAATGCATGCTGATGGCCAATCGTACGGTAGCCAAGCATATTAAACAGCTTCGCAAGCGATCCAGTAAGAAGACGACTAAAGATCTGTTTCCTTTTTTATATCGTATACATGACCAACCGGACCTCGATAAACTAAAAAATATTGAGCATAACGTGCAGCCTTTTGGAATCAACTTTCATATCGACAGCCCCACGGTCAGCTCAAAGGCCATTAATGCTTTGCTGGAGGAAATCGAAGATACCTCTTTGGAGCTCACCGTCACCGATCTGATGCTGCGTGCTATGGCCAAGGCCGAATATAGTCCCGATAATATCGGACATTTCGGTTTGGGATTCGAAAATTATGCACACTTCACCAGTCCCATCCGCCGTTATCCGGATGTGGTGGTGCACCGGCTGCTAAAAAGCTATGCCGCAGCCAAGCCCGGCTATTCGTATAGCGACTTAAAGAAAATAGGCGCCCATTGCAGCGAGCAGGAGCGGTCGGCCATCGATGCAGAACGTGACTCCGTCAAACTGAAGCAGGTAGAATATCTCAGCCAACATCTGGGAGAAGAGTTTCCGGGCGTTATCAGCGGGGTTATGGGCAGCGGAATTTTCGTGGACCTGAAAGATCTGCACTGCGAAGGAATGGTTCGCGTCAGTGATTTAGACGACGATTACTACGAGTATGACGAGAAGCGGCACTGCCTGGTGGGACGCAACCACGGGAAGAAATATCAGCTGGGGAAGGAGCTGCGTGTCAAAGTTGTTAGAACTGATGTAAAATCCCGGCAGATAGACCTTGAATTAGTAGATGATGGAGAATAAGTTACTACTGTCGTTTAACAACAAAATACGGTTATGAAAAAGGCTAAATTAGTATCTGGTTTTTGGGCAGTGTTCGCACTCTGTGCGCTAACTCTGGGGAGTGTTAACAGGGCTCAGGCCCAGTACTTTTCGTTCGGCAAGAACCGGGTACAGTA
Source organism: Fodinibius sp. (assembly GCA_035300985.1). Taxonomy (GTDB): domain Bacteria; phylum Bacteroidota; class Rhodothermia; order Balneolales; family Balneolaceae; genus Fodinibius. Next base: position 20,027 of record DATGUX010000119.1, on the reverse strand, counting down.
TAGCCAATTCGATTGGAGATATATTCAATCGGAGCACTTTGATGTCTATTATTATTCATCGGCCAATTATGACCTCGCTAATTTTACGGCAACCTCGCTGGAGGCTTCTTTAAAGCAGCTTCACGAAGATTTTGACCATCAGATTGCCGATCGGATCCAGGTCATAATTTATGATTCCCATAACGATTTTGCCCAAACCAATGTGGTACCGCTGCCGGTTGGCGCCGAAGGAATAGGAGGGGTGACGGACGCCTATAAGAACAGGATTACCATGCCTTTTGCCGGCGATTTTTCCAAGTTTCGAAGTACGCTCCAACACGAACTTGAACACGCCGTCATCAACGATATGTTTTACGGGGGCACTGTACAGTCGCGGCTGGGCGGCAATGCGCTGCAAATTCCGCTCTGGTTTAATGAAGGAATGGCGGAATATACTTCGGTGGGATGGGATACCAATACCGATATGTGGATCCGTGATGCCATCATAAACGACTATCTTCCACCCATTTCGCGTCTGGGCGGATACCTCGCCTATCGCGGGGGACAGTCATTATGGAACTATATTGTGGATGAGTACGGCCGGCAGAAGATTACCGAGATCATCCAGACAATGAAGTCGCAACGGAGCGTAGAGACGGCCTTTGTGCGCTCACTGGGTTTCAATGTTGAACAACTCTCGGAGCAGTGGAAAGACTATTACCGTGAGCGCTACCTTCCGGAGGTGGCTAATCGAGAAAAGCTGGGCGACTTTGCTGATCTCATTACTGAAGAAGGTAAATTGGGCAATTATAACACCAGTCCCACAGTATCGCCGCAGGGAGATAAAATTGCTATGATTACCGATAAGCACGGAGCCTTTAATGTGGTGGTCATAAATGCGCTGACGGGCGAAAAGCTTAAAACGCTCATTGAAGGCCAGGGAAACGTTAACTTTGAGTCGCTGAATATCCTGAACCCTAATCTGGCGTGGTCACCTGACGGAACAAAAATAGCACTTTCGGCGCAATCCAAAGGCAAAGATAATCTTGCCATTGTGGACTATAATACCGGAAATGTGCAGTTTGTCAAGTTTCCCCGTCTCGATGCCATTGGATCAGTGGCTTGGTCGCCCGATGGCAGCAAGATTGCGTTTGATGGCAATATGGGGCCCTTTCAGGACATCTACGTCTATAATTTGGAAACACAAGAGTTTAGTAATGTTACGAATGATGTAATATCGGACTATGAGCCGGCCTGGAGCGGAGATTCTGAAACGCTGTACTTTGTGTCCAGCCGTGGCGATCAGCTCAATTTGAATAGGGTTAAGAATACCTCGCGGCTGCTGATGGATGACGATATGTACAGTACCGATATTTATAAGGTTAAGATAGGCGATTCCCGCGCCGAGCGGATGACAAACACGCCGACTTGGGATGAACATCAGCCCTCAACGACCAGTGACGGGCGCCTGTTTTTCATTTCCGATAAGAACGGTATTCCCAATATTTACCAGATGAATCTGGCCGACCGAACCACCGTGCCGCTGACCAACCTTCAGACCGGAATCGAGCAGATGTCCGTAAGCTCAGACGGCAGCCGGATGGCGGTTAATTCCATTAATAAGGGAAAGCTGGACATCTTTATGATACGATCACCGATGTCAAGGAAAAAGGATCAGCCGCTCGATCCTAACCATTGGGCAGAGCGCCGGGCCAATGAGACCGAAGCAGAACGGGTTCCGGCCGTAGGATACGTCCAGCAGATGCTGACTACAACCCCCATTGACTCTACCAGCCTGGGCGAGGCTGTTGCCGGTAAAATTATGGATCGTCCCTCTAAAGAGGCCGTAGTGGATACCATAGCTGCGGCACCGGATACAACCACCGCTGACACAACAGGGACCCAAACCGATGAAGATGAAATAGATTTTCGCGATTATGTATTTGAACCTTCAGTACAGGCAGATACCACTTTTACCGCCAAGTATTTGGATGAGGCTAAGTTTGATCTGGAAGGCAACCGGACTGATGACGGACGCTATATTCCCAAAGAGTATCGGTTGAAGTTTACCACTGATATTGTATATGCCGGCGGAAATTTTTCAACCTATTATGGTACTTATGGGCTGGCGCAAATACAATTTAGCGACCTGCTGGGCAACCATCAGATTGCCTTTGGCAGTAACCTGAACTTTGACCTCCGCAACAGCAGCTATTTTCTGCAATACGGCTATTTTGAAAACCGAACCAACTGGATTTTTAATTTTTTCCATAATTCCCGACAATTCCAGGATTTTGCCGGTCGGTTATATCGTCTGCGGTCGTATGGAGGGGCCATAAATATGCAATATCCCATTGACCGATATCAGCGGATCGACGTAGCTTTGTCTATGGTAGGATTGGCACAAGACTTTTCGTTTGCACTGACCGATAGTGTCAGCAATGAAACCTCTACCTTTGCCTATCCGCAGATAACCTATACCAACGATCGTTCTGTACGGGGATTTGTAACGCCGGTAGCCGGCTCGCGATTTGCGGCCAGCCTGACGGCCAGCCCGCCTATTACCAGCGAAACGCTTCAGTTTGTATCGGTACTGGCGGACTACCGAAAATATTTTAGCCTGGGATCACGCTATTCCATCGCACTGCGAGGTTCGGGAGCAGCTTCCTTTGGCCGCGATTCGCAGACCTTCTTTATGGGTGGCATGCAAGGGTGGATTAATTACAAATATTCCCGTTCCCTTCCGCTTGATAAGCTGGGCGATTCCTTCTTTACTCTTCCGGCCTATCCGCTTAGAGGTCATCCATACAACGCCATGTATGGGAACAAATTTAGCCTCGCCAATATTGAGTTTCGTTTTCCGCTCTTTGCAGCAATACTACCGGGTCCTATTCCCATTCTGCCGCTTTATAACCTCACCGGTGTTGCCTTTGTAGATGCCGGTATGGCTTGGGGGCAGGATGTGGCATATAGCTACCGAGATCCGTCCGGAAATCCACGATCGGAGGTATTAAACGAGAGCAGCCTTGATTTTAAGTTAAGTAAGCAAACGACCAAGAAAGTTTCTACCCAGCGAGGTACCGTGGAAGTTCCGATCAATGAAGGCGATATATTGATGGGAGCCGGCTTTGGCCTGCGTACCATTGTATTTGGCTTGCCCCTGCGCTATGACGTAGGCTGGCCTTATTACCGCGGTGGTTTTGACGGAGATCCGATTCATTATATTACGATCGGCATCGATTTTTAGAAGGCGCGGTAATAATTGTTGTTATCTCTTCGGGGCCGAAGGCTCTGTAGTTAAGGATAAGCCCTTTTAGGTCCCCAAAAGGCAAGGATAAAAAACTTAGAGCTAATTAAAAGGGGGGCTTTAGAATGCCTATGTTTATACCTTCCCTAACCCTCCTAATCCCGAGGATTCGGGAGAGGGGAGTATAAGGACGTATTTCAAAGGTTTCTAAAAGCTAACGGGCGTTTGAAAAAAACAGCTAAAACGGCTGGAGAAAGACTCGGCTACCGTCTTCCAACTCTTAACGAGATCGTATTTTTAAACTGATTGCAGAACATTCTTTACCAGCTTCAGCGGTAGGACCGTCTATTTTTGTTGCAAGAAGGCCAACCGTAGCCCCAGCCCGATAAGTACCAGTCCGCTAAAACGTTGAATCCACTGCTCTGCTTTGGGGTGTGATTTCAGCCAGGCTCCCACATTCCCGGTAAAGTAGCCCAGCAGTCCGTACATAAGCAGCGTAATGGCAGCATAGCAAGAGCCCAGGATAAGCATCTGCGATGCCGGACTCGCCGCTGACTCGCTGATAAACTGGGGCAGGAAGGCCAAAATGAATAGCGCTACCTTGGGATTAAGAACGTTGGTCACTACGCCTTGCCAAAAAGCTGTTTTTTTATTGGCCGGCCCATCGGTTCCATGGACCGCGGACTTCCCGGATGAGAGTAATGTCTTTGCCCCGAGGAATAGCAGGTAACCCGCTCCGGCATATTTAACAATGAGGAATGCAATGGGGGAGGTCTTGAACAAGGCCGCCAGCCCGGCAGAGGCTAACAAAGTATGCACAAGAATACCCGCCGTGATGCCTGCTGCGGAAAGAAGCCCAACCTTTTTTCCTTTAGCGATACCTCGGGTCAGTACATAAATCATGTCAGGGCCGGGGGCAGCAATCAGAGCTAATGAGGCCGTAGCAAATAAAAAGATTTGAGAGGAGGCCATCAGGAAAATGGTAGAATGAAAAATAATAATGACTATAAGGTACGTTCATACGTTTTATACAATCATCAAAGATAGCGAGCTTGTCATTAAACCGCCATTATGAATTTGTGAAAAATAGAACGCCTGATACTAAAACCCAGTTGCCATTCGTAACTAAGTTGTAGCTTCTATGTTGCATTATTTTAGAATTGCATCTTGCGTTTTTCTTTCCTACTCTTTTGGAGTCTTATCACTATAGTTTTTCAAGAATATTTTTCCTTATGAAAGCCCGTTTTCTAATACTTGTTGTGGTATTCTTAATTGGAACAGTTCCGCGCGGATTGGGCCAGGGTTTTTCTCCCTACGAAGAAAAAATCCCCGATTCTGAACAAAACATCGAGATGGTTCCCGTGGAGGGCGGAAGCTTTATGATGGGCAGCCCTGAAGGTGAGGATGGACATAAAGAGGATGAAGGCCCGCAGCATGAGGTGAAGGTAGATAACTTTTGGATGGGCAAGTACGAGATCACGTGGCAGCAGTATGATCAGTTTGTGGAGGAAAGAATTGATAACGTAAGTTCGCCGACAGGGGGAGAGGTCGAAATTCAGGCTGATGCCGTATCGCTTCCTACACCGCCCTACATCGATATGAGTTTTGGTATGGGACGAGAAGGTTATCCCGCCATCAATATGACACAGTATGCCGCCGTCATGTATGCCAAATGGCTGACGGCCGAGACGGGGCATTTTTATCGCCTGCCGACCGAGGCAGAGTGGGAGTATGCCTGTCGGGCAGGTGAAGGAGCAGCCTACACTTTTGGCGATGATGCCGCCCAATTAGAGGAGTATGCCTGGTTCGAGGACAACAGCGATGAAGCCTACCACAAAGTGGGGACCAAAAAGCCTAATTCCTTAGGACTTTATGATATTCATGGCAATGTGGCCGAATGGACAATGGATCAGTATGATGCCGATTATTACGAGCAATTTGAAGGAAAGACGGCCGACAACCCTTGGCTTAGACCGGATGAGCTTTATCCGCGATCGTTACGGGGCGGAAGCTGGCAAGACAGTCCCGATGAACTGCGCTGTGCGGCTCGCAGAGGCTCGAAAGCCAAGTGGAAGCAGCTGGATCCCCAATTGCCCAAGAGTCTTTGGTGGTTGACCAATGCGCCTTTTGTGGGCTTTCGGTTGGTGCGGCCTGAAAATCCGCCTCCACCCGAGGAGATAGAAAAGTATTGGCTGGAAGCGATCGAAGATTATTAAAAAGATTCTTAAATAACTGATTATTTGTTTGTCCGAATGTCTGTTTACCTCCTAATGGCCGTCCGCTATAAAGGTCGTAAAGCTTGAGGAGGAAGTAATTTGAATTTCGCCTTTATCTCCATCTTTATACTCTATACGCATCGCAACTCCGGGTTTATCAGCTATGAATGAACGCCCGCGATGAGCTCCCAGCACGCTCACGGCTGAGGCGTAGCTATCCGCCGTTATACCATCCGGTGCCACAATAGTTACTCTGCTTTGGTTGTCCAGCCCGAGGCCGGTATGAGGATCTATAATGTGGGAATAGCTCTTCCCGTCAATATCCACATGCTGAAAAAGCCCACCGGAAGTAGCGACAGCCCCGTTGGTCAGCTGCAGGTTAAGATGGATGCGCTGGCCCTTTGAGTTGTGGACCGGGAGACTAACGGTCCAACCTATCTCATCCGGAGGCGCATCACCCGCTCTGATGTCACCGCCGGCGTTGACCAGCACCGAATGAATCTCCATATCATTGAGTACCCTCAGTATTTCATCGGCAGCGTATCCTTTGGCAATGCCGCCAAGATCAAGCTGCATATTAGGCCGCTCAAGTGCAATGGCTGTGCGTGCAGAGTCAGCCGCTATAAACCTGTAGTCCACCAGTTTGCGAAGAGAATCAAGAACTTCAGGAGAAGGGAGTTGCGGATGCGGTGATTTTCGAATCTTACGCCATAACTTTGTAAATGGTCCGGCTGTTATATCAAAAGCGCCACCCGTCTGCCGGGCAACCTGCTGGGCTTTGCTGATAACGCGAAAAAGGGCCGGATGCACAGGGACAAATGTGCCGTTACCCGATCGGATGGTCAGGCGGTTCAGGTTACTCTTAGCTTCGTAATCACTTAATATGTCGTTTAGTTTTTCAGTATGGCGGAAAGCCTTGCGGGCAGCAGCCTCTGCGACGGAGTCATTGCTGGCATAAAAAGTAATTTGGAAACGCGTTCCCATCATCCGCTCCGTAAACTGGTAGCGTTTAGTAGCCTGCGCCCGTATATTTTGGACAGGAAGTACCAAATATAATGGCAGTAACAGGAGAAGGAAGCCCTTTTTCAGCATATGATATTGGGGAGGTTGACTTTTAAATAGTGCCGTAAAGTAACTGACATCTGGTGTATGTTGGCTATACAACGGAAAAGACGGACAAATATTGACCTTTCTTCTGATCACCGAGAACTCATCACATCCTCATATGTGGACCATCCATTTAATTGGTGGCTTTACCCTTTTAAAAGTTGAATTCAATCAGGAAATGCAATGCCGATTAGTGCAGGCCGTGAACAATTAGCTTTCCTCTTGCCTGTCTTGTTTCCGTTTTCCTGAGCGCTTCTAATGCTTCTTCGAAGGCATATTCTTTTTCAATTACAACCCGCATTTCACCTTTTGATATGGTTCTTAGCAACTGAACAAGCTTTTGCTTCGTATCATCGTGATGGCCCATTTGGTCTATAGTAATATTTCGTTCCGGAGTAACCTGATCACTGTCCCCGGATACGGTAATGAGTTTTCCGCCGTCTTTTACCACTTTAATGCTGTCTATGCCCGTGCCGGGCTGAATGGCCAGTGCAGCAGTTACTCCGCCCTTAGACCATTTATTAACCTGATTTGTCCAGTCGGGGCTGTGGTAATCCACCGTTTTTTCAGCTCCAAGTGCCTGCATATAATTATGATTTTTTTCTGATGCTGAAGCTGCTATATGGATGCCTTTGGCCGCTGCCAGCTGGATTACAAAGGTTCCTATTGCCCCGGACGCGCCGGCGATAAATAGGTCGTCTCCTTTTATAAGATTGAGTGCACGCATACATTCTAAAGCCGTGCCGCCGGCTATCGGAACCGCTGCTCCCTTTTGGAATGATAAATCATCAGGAAGACGAGTTACAGCCGTTTGTTTTGCAGCGGCATATTCCGCCCAGCTGCCGCCTTGCGGCTGTAGGGTAGTAGTAAAGATTACCCGGTCATTAATGTTAAAATCCGTTACTTGCTCTCCTAATTTTGTTACTATACCGGCTCCTTCCGTCCCGATAGGATAGGGAAAGTCTACATCTGTAGGAATAAAATACCGGTCGTGAATTCCCACACCGAAAGCCTTAACCTTTATAAGCATTTGGTCAGACTGGAGTTCAGGGACTGGTACTTCAGTCATTTGCACTTTCTGATGACCGGGATCTATGCGTACGAATGCTTTCATTGTTTTCATTTGATCAAAGAGTTGCCGATAGCTCTGCCTTGCCGGCAAAGAGGTATAGGGATCTCATTAAGACGAAAAGAACTTCTAATTAATTTAATAATACCCCCCGGGGCTCGGCCCCGGGGATTATTGTATTGGCTTAATTCATAATTAAGGTTATTTGATCATCCCCATTACACCTCCTACCACCTCCATCGCATCTTTTTCTCCTTCAGGATTTGATTCAGAGATAACGTTTTCAGGGTCAAATAAATGCACTTCAATACCATGCTCTTTTTCTTCCTCTTCAACAACCTTCATGAGTGATTCCATTCCGGCTTTACCGGCCGAATAGGCACCAAATTCTTTCATGAAAAAATGGGCCATGCCTGAGGTAACGGAAATGATTTTCCCACTTCCATTATCGCGCAAAGCGGGCAGAAAAGCCTTTGTTACTAAAAACTGACTGGTAAGGTTTTTGTCAATCACTTGATTCCATTGCTTTAAAGTCATTTCGCTGATCGGTGCTTTGGCCGGAACGCCTCCAACATTATTGACCAATAGGTCCAAATTCCCACCGCTTTGTTCCAGGAATACATCACGGAGCTTCTGAACACTTTTTTCATCCGTCACATCACCGGGTACAAGAATGGTTTTTCCATTATTGATTTCCTTTTCAAGCTTCCGCAGTTTTTCTTCACCTCTGCCATTCAGGCCTACGGTATATCCTTCTTCAGCCAGGGAAATCGCGATCGCTTTTCCCAAACCCGTTCCGGCTCCTGTTACTAATGCTACTCGATTCGAAGAATTACTCATGTCGTAAAATTATGTTCTGTTTGGAATTGATTTTCGATTCAGTTCACAAATGGAATTAACAACCCAAACCTGGAAAAGATTCCTGCCGGATACTTCTTGCCAGACATACATTAAGTTAGGATTCTAATTTACGCTGATTGATCTTTGTACACCTAACGACCCCGCGCATAAGTGGCCCAGAGAATTTGGAGTCCGCTCGAAGTATTGTTTCTAAGGCACCTTCAATCTACTTTTTTGTGATTTACGAATACGGTCTTTTTTTGTCTTCTGCAAATAAAAATTGGCTTTCCTTCCAGCAGTAAATATCAAAACAACCGCTTTTTGCGCCATTTTTTTTCAATTTTATTAAGAAGCTGCAAACGATTTTCCGGTATTTCGACCTCTTCTCTTTTTGGATAATAACTGTTGAGAAATTTACCTCGGAATGTGTCTACCCAAACTCCATTCCAACCAGCCTCTTGCAGTATTCTAAGAATTAATATTTCTGCAAAAACAGGATTTCCGTTGTAATCCGATACTGATTTTTTACCGTATCTATCTTCAGGCTGCTCTCCTTATCAATGTTCAAAAATTGGTTTAGAAAGAGGAATCGAAATACTTGAACCGGGAGATAGTATCAAACTATATTCGTCTTCTATTTTTATATTTTCAGGAAGAACCATAAGCTAAATTTAAATGCAGTATAATGGCCCAGCAGAAGCGCCCTGTGTGGGAGCAGGATCAGTTCTTGCATGGTTTGCGGCACTCAATCTTCCGTTGATCGCTTTTACAACAGTTCCCGCAACGGAATATCGGCGTTGGTCAGCTTGTCCCGGTCCATCTGTTTGCCGGACTTTATGAGTGCCTCAATAGTGCCCGGCACGCCCTTGATGTTGACGTTCATGCCCGCGGCCAATTTGCCATTGCGGAGCCAGAAAGCAATGAATTTGTCCTTGCCGGGATACTCGCGCATCACGAAATCGTCGGCGCCGGTCAGGTCGCCGGTCGTTTCCATCCATATATCGAATTGATCGGAGAAAAAGAAGGGCACCTGAGCGTAGGGCTTGCCCGTCCCAAGCATCGACCGCGCTGCCGCTTCGCCCTGTTTCTTGGCGGTCATGTGGTGCTCCCGGCGGCTTCGCGTGCCCAGTGCGGCATTCGGAACGTTGGCCACATCGCCGGCGGCAAAAATTCCCGCTGCCGAGGTCTGAAGGTATTCGTCAGTGACGATACCGCCGCCGGCTTCAGGTACGGCAACATCGAGCCCAGCGGCAACGGCCAGCTCGGTGCGCGGTGCAGCGCCGATACCAAAAAGGACGACATCCGCAGTAACCTGTTTGCCACCGGCCAACTCCACGGCCTGCACCGAATCCGTCCCGTGCAGAGCCGTCACGTCCGTATCGAGGTGCAGCTGGATGCCGTGTTCAACGTGCGCACGGCGGAAAAACTCGCCGATCTCAGGCCCTACCTGCTTGGCCAGCAGCAGTTGATTGCGACCGATGAGGGAGACTGAAACACCGTGTTCATATGCCGCAGCGGCTGCTTCGCAGCCGATCCAGCCGGAACCGACAACCGCCACCGATCCGCCGTCTTCAGCCACTTGGTAAAGTGTCTTGCGCAGTCGTTTCGCGTCCGCGAGCGTGCGCAGATAGTGCACCCCTGTCAGATCAGCGCCCGGGCCGGTCCAGCGATTGACGGCGAGGCCTGTGGCAAGCAGCAGTTGGTCGTAGCCTTGGCGTTCACCGGAACGAAGTGTCACTTCGCGCTGCTTAGTATCAATCGCCGCCACGGGGCTGTCCAGCCATAACTCAATGTCGTTGTCGGCATAGAAATTTTCGTCGTTGAAGTACAAGCTGTGAAATCCGGGCTTGCCATAGAGGTAGTGCTTAGACAGCGGCACCTTATCGTACGGCCGATCGCTATCTTCGCTAATCAGAATCACCCGGCAAGTGGCGTTTTCTTCGCGCAGCGTCATTGCTGCCTGGACTCCCGCCCGGCCGGTGCCGATTATCACCATCGTCTTGTTGTCGGTCATAAAGTTTCCTTGTAAACAAAGTTGAATTTATAATTCATATACCTACGGCACAACGCCGTGTCGCTAATTCAGATGAAGTAAAAAGCTCTTTCCTGCCCTTGGAATGATATTTAATCTTCACTTTCGAAAACGTACTCTTGCTTCTCTTAACACCTCAGAGGCAGGATGCAGCGTGGCCTCCTCAGGTTTGAGTGATTATGTTCTTTTTCGCGGTTCTTGAATCCAAGCTTGTTAAGTTTCAGGATTAATTTTTTCGCAGGTATTTTGTAATAGTTTGTCAGCCAAGCGCTTGTTTAGTTTATCCAGTTTTAAAGTAGAATCTTCAATTTCACTAAAATCAGTAATCATTATAACCAGGTTGTATTTACTTAAACCTACTAAAAAGCGGTTGGAAAAAATAATTACCTGCGGCTGCATACTGGCAGGGATAACGGCACCGCACTTAAGCGGGTCCGAGGATTCGGGGTCCATGTATGCGCACCCTTGGAGCAAATCTTTAGAATAATGCTATTCAATTTAATTTGAACTCAACAAACTCCCTTTTTCTTCATCTTTTGTAATCGTCAGCGATTGTGGGATGCGGTCTTTCAGTTCTTCAACATGCGAAATAACACCCACAATTTTATTTTCTTTGTTTAAGTTGAGCAGCGTTTCAAATATGATATTTACTGAATCCGAATCCTGTGTGCCGAAGCCTTCGTCAATGAAAAAGAAATTTTTATCGGCTTTAGTATTACTTTGAACGCTTTCTGCCAGGGCTAAAGCCAATGACAGAGAAACCTGAAAGGACTGTCCGCCGGAGAGCGTTTTAACATTCCGGCTTCTCCCTTCATTGAGATAATCGATAATTTCGAACTCGTTATCCTCGCTTAGCTGCAAACTGAGCTGATTGCGGGTCATTTGATTAAAGCGCTCATTTGCCCGGTCGCACAATTGACTCAAATAAATGGATGAAACATATTCTACAAATCCCGAGCCTTTAAACAAGTTGAACATTGTCTTTAAATTATCGGCGCGTTTTTGCAGCTTTTCTTGCTTCTTCTGCAACTTCTTTTTCTTCTTGAAATCCTCTTGTAGCCGTTCGATTTGCCCCTTTAGCTTTGTGACCTGCTCATTCTTTTTATCGAGCTTTTCTTTAGATGCCTCCCATTTCTTTTCTGTCTCCTGAAACAGCTTCTCGCTGAACGACCCTTCCGCTAATTTATCTTTTAAATCCTTAATCTTACTTTTCAGCGTTTTGTAATTTTGATTGAATTCTTCAATCTTTTTACGCTCTTTTTTAACATCAATGTTCTGCGATAATACCTGTTTCACTTCCTCAACATCAGAAACGGGCTCATCTTCTAATTTTTTTTCAATTTGTTTTCGTACCGAACTGATATCATTATTCAGTTCTTCTATCTGTTCTTCATAGCTTTCCAGAGTGGACTTTCTTGAAGCCACCTTTGGCTTTAAGTCGTGGATTGCTTTTGTCAACCTTTGATGTCGTTTCTCTATCTTATCATTTTGCTTTTTTAGTTTCTTTTGAAGCTGTTCAACTTCTTCTTTGTTCTTTTTACAGTAGTCATTAAATTCCAACCGCTTTAAATTAGCTTTGTTGGCATCAACCTGTGCTTGTTTTCCATGCTTGGCTTTTTCAATTTTATTAAGCTTGGTTTGATACTTCTCAGCATTTTTCTCCTCCTTTTTTTCCGTTTCTCGCAATTTATCCAATCGGTTTTCTTTTTTCTCTATCTGTTTTTCCAGCTTTTCGGATTGCGTTTGTTTTGCCTTAAATTCTTCCGGTTTTTCCGGATCAAAATCATCCCATTTAAAAATTGACCGGTGCTCTTCCAATTCCTTATCAATTGCCTGAAGCTGCTCTTTTTCAGATTTTAGGTTCCCATCTAACATCCGCTTTTGCTCACGCTTTTTATCGACTTCAGATCGCTTCTCGCCAAGGATTTTCTTTTGCGTTTCAATGTTATCCAGATGTTCAGTTATTTTTTGCAGCTCGGACGTGACATCTTTTGCTTCCAAAATATCGGGGTGCTCTAAAGATCCGCATAGGGGACAAGCCTTGCCGTCGTGCAAGCTGTGAGCGTGTTCCGCTAATTTTTGTTGAACTTTTAACCGTTCTTTCTTTTCTGTCAGTTTTTTCTTCCTGATATCAAGTTCTTCTACTTTTGCTTGATGTTCTTCTTGAAAGGTGTCAACGTCAATATTGTTTTCTTCCAATTCTTGCAAAAGCGATTGGATTTTAGATTTTTTGCCCGTGACCTTCTTATTTTGTTTTTGATAATTCTCCTTCAGGTTTTCAATTTTGCTGAACCACTCGCCCACTTCCCGCAAGAGTTTTGCATCTAACCGTCTAGACTTCAACCCTGAAATTTCTTTTTCAAGGGAATTGATGTTTGATTGAATCCCCTCGACTTTACTTTTGGCCTCTTTAATTTTTTGTTCACCATTTAATCCTCGCTTTTTCAGCCCTTTTATTTCTTTCAATAGCCCCAGCGTAGTTGTAATGAATCCCAAATCATCTTCTTCAGCCCTCTTTTGGGTGAGTTTTTCAAAATAAGGTCCTATTTTTTCCAGAGCCGATCCTTTCTTAGCCAAGTCATCTTTTAATTCTTCTAATTTCTCCTTGGTTTCTTTGTGCTGCTCCTGCTTTTGGCCGAGTGTCGTTTTATATCTTTTCCGGTCAGCCAGCAAGTTGTGAAATGCTTTATACAGCCGTTCGTAATTATTGACCTTTTTTTCTGTCCTTTTAATATCTATTTGTTGCTTTCCTAATTCTTCAAACCTGGATGTCTTTTTTTTAAGTTCATCAAAATCCGACTTTAAGCTTTTTAACTGTTGAAACTTTTTATCCACCGTTTGATGTTCCTTTTTAAGGCGTTTTAGGTGGCTATCCGCTTCCTCAAATTCTTTTTCTTTAGTTTTTATTTTCTCTCCGGTCACATCCTCAAAGCCTTGCAAATTACCTGTCAGCTTATCCAAATTGGATTGGTTCTCTTTTCTTAGCCTGGAAACCCGGTCTTGCAAATCATAGCGCTGCAACTGAAAGATATCTTTTAACATTCGTGTACGTTCAGTAGAAGTCAGTTCTAAAAACTCCCGGAATTGTCCCTGTGGAATAATGATAGTCCGTTTGAAATTGTCGTAGCTCAGGCCAACGATTTTTTGGGCGTTGGTATGTTCGACGGGAGTCCATGTATCATTCCGGAATTTATAAAATGTTACATCAGGCGTATAAATCTGCTCAAAATTTTTGGTATTTCGTTTGAACTCTCGTGTTACACGGTATAACTCATTCTCATAATTATAGAAATCAAATGCAATATAAGCACGATCTGATTTTAAATTCATCATATTATACGTGCGCTTATCACGGGAATTCAAGCGCTCTGTTTGTCCGTACAAGGCATAGCTGATGGCTTCGAGAATGGAGGATTTACCCGAACCGGTGGCGCCGAAAATTCCAAAAAGCCCGGCATCTGTCAGTTCTGTGAAATCAATCGTCTGGCGTTCCTGATAAGAATAAATACCTTCAATGGTAAGTTGTTTTGGAATCATCTCAGTTATTTTGAATTTCGTTAAACAAATCCATGAGTGCTTTATTGGGCTCCTGGCCATCATTTTTAACCTTGAAATAGTCTTTAAACAAAGCCTCAATATCCTGGTTTAAATTAATCTGTTTATTGCCATTTGATGCTAAACCAGCATTTTTCACTTTGGGAATCAGATGGATGATGCCGTCATGGGCCTGGTACAGCCGTTTTCGGTCTTCAACTTTCAGGTAGTCATCGGTTTCAAGCGTTAATTCAACCAGCGCTTCCTCATTTTCTTGCAGCCATTCCACCGCCTTATTCACATTGTTAAAAGATTTACGCTTTAACGGCTTGCCCGATTTTAAAGCTACCCGTTCTACCCCGGCCCGCTTCCCGGGTTCAACATCGATAATGGCAACGTATTTTTGCTGGCCGGCTTCCGAAAAAGAGTAAGCCAGTGGAGATCCACTGTAAATAGCGGGTTGATGTGAACCGACATTCTGATATCGATGCAAATGGCCGAGAGCAGCGTATTGTATTTCGTGGGGAAGGGCATCGGAATAGACCACATCAGCATTGCCGATATTCAGCGGTTTTTCACCGTCCGGCTCTTCCAGCGTGTCGTTTCCGCGTTGCATCATAAATAAATGAGTGGTTAGCAGATTGATTCCATTTTTATTGCAATACTTTTCGGCAAGATGCCTCCATTTACTCTTCAAACTTTCCTGGAGCGACTGCTGCTTATCTTCACCAAAATATTCTTTAAGACGCACTTCATTGGCAAAAGCGGTATGTATCAACCGTACGGGATAACTGATTTGAGGCAGATTTAGCTCAATAAAACCCGGTTCTGTTTGTTGAATGCCGAAGCTCTCATCCAGATCAAATGACGGCACTTCATCGGTTGGGTTACCGGTTAAAATGATGCCATTTTCGCGCGCCAATACATTAGCAACGTTTACCCTGTCGGGGGAATCGTGATTACCGGCGATAGCTATCACCGGTATGGTCGCATCTTTTGCAAGCTTTTTTAAGGTTTTATAAAGCAATTCCGTTGCATCATTCGGCGGATTGAAAGTATCGTATAAATCGCCGGCTATAAGAATTAAATCAACGGCCTTTTTTTCAGCAATCCCACAGATTTCAGCTAATACTTGTTGCTGTTCTTCTATTCTGCTATAAAAATCTAATCGTTTCCCCAGATGCCAATCGGCTGTGTGAAGTATCCGCATTATTTATTTTAAAATCATTATTCTTAGGATTGACTGTGTTGTGCCACTATGTGAGAAGTGGAGTTTAATATAGAAATTATGACCCATATTAGTGAACCAAAAGTATATTCCACTTACTCAAATATCGATCGGACAAATGTTGTTTTAAAGTACTAAGGCTAAATATGATTGGACTTACAAAATAATTACAAGTGTTAGAACAAGTTGAGGAAGGATTTTAGTGCGCAAAATAACGTTCTGGTGCTTAAGCGGCCCCGAGGATTCGGCATCCCACTGAAGCGCTGGATCTTTCCAAAAACCCCGACCGCTCGGGGTCACTTAAATTAGTGGTATTCAATCGTAACTAACTAAGGAGGACCTTATGACCTATGTAGGAATAGGTCTACATACTAATATTATGGTAAATGTAGCATTCAACGGCAATGGCAAGGTGGTAAGGGAGGCGAAGCTGTCAACCGCAACGCGATCATTGGAAGATTTTTTTAATGGTTTGGAAGAGCCCATCCGGGCTGTTGTTGAATGTACGAACAACTGGTATTGGCTTTCGGACTGGTGCCGGACCAACGGCGTTGACCTAACGCTGGCCCACGCGAAGATGCCGGGGCCATCAGTTACGCCAAGGTCAAAACCGATAAAGTCGATGCGAAGACCCTGGCTGAATTGCTACGAGCCGACCTCATACCAGAAGTCTATCAAATACAACACGATAGAAGAGAGCTTCGGGAACTGACCCGCGGGCGCCTGCGAATGGTTCAGTGGCGGGGCAAACTACAGTCTACGCTGTGGGGGCAAGCCATCAAGTACAATGTGCAAATTACCGGTTCTCAGTGGCGATATATCGGCAAGTTACAAAAGTGGCTCCTCCCACAATTGCCACCAACAGCGAGCCTGCAAGCCCAGCTCATACTGGAGCAGATTAGCCAGCTACAAACTCATATCCACCGGCTGGAGGAAGAGATTGACCAGCAAGTTCCGTTTGAAGAAACGGCTGAGCGACTCATGGCCGTGCCGGGCCTGGGAAAGGTAGGAGCCTGGACCATTATGGCCGAGATTGGAGATATTCACCGGTTTCCCTCAGCGAAGTCCCGAATGCTCGGGATCAGCTACTGCCGACTGGCAGGGGGAGCCAAAGACAGTGGCGGATCGCATCGGCACAAGTCAGGCAACAAAGACGGCAACCCCGAATTCTCGGGGCGAGCGGCCTTTGGACAGGCTGTCGTCTCGGGGTATACGCACTACAAGGTGGTAAAAAAATTCTATAAAAAAATTAAACGCCGCAACGGTCGGCCCGTAGCCCGAGCCGTGGTAGGCAAAGAGCTGGCCAAAGGCGTCTGGTATATGTTGACGAGGAGCGAAGAGTACAAAGGATTTAAGAGCCGGTAAGGGCTGCTTCCCAAACCTGCTCCGACGGTTCGGGGGGATGCCGGTAGATATATCTGCCGAAGCTTGCAAGCGCAGGCATGGTAATCCGAATTTGATCAGCGAATCCGGTAGCCAGTAATAGGTTTACTATTGGATTTATTCAAATAGAAGCATCCTACAGTAGGTGAGGATTATTTGCTTGACATATTCCTTTTTAAAGGGGTTAGGCAAACCGTTACAGATCTTCGGGTTTATCTGGAAGTTGTTGACTCGTATTCCAAACGGTAAGCATGTCAACTTGAGACTCTTTAACCTCATGAATCAAGCGATAATTTCCGTGAATGAGTTCTCGAATCTCCGGTCGCCGAAATTCAGGTACCATTCGTCCGATGTTCGGATTCGTTTGTAGCTTTTGGCAATTGCTAAAAATATCATCTGCCCATGTGACGGCCTCCGGAATATTATCAAGAGCTATGTAATCAGAAAATTCTTCTACGCGATCCAAGAAGCGGTCAGTAAAAATTACTTCCATTTTGAAAGATGCTTGTTGATTCGATCTTGAGCTTCTTCCATCGTGTACGTTTCTCCTTGCTGAACTTGTTGCTTTGCTTCGAGCAAGTCTTCCAATAGATCCAATTTTTTGCTAAAGCGTTCATATTCTGTTACCTCCATTAATACTGCCGCACTCTTTCCGTGTTGGGTTAACACAATAGGCTGTTTATCTTTTTTTAAACGCTTAATAAAATCGGCAGACTTTTTTCGAAATTCTGAAAGCGGCTCTATATCTTTAGAGATAGAAATATCCATAAAAGTACGTTAAATGTTTATTAAAGTACTAAAAAGATATGGAAGTAAACTTGCTGGAGCAAATTTAAAGTGTAAATTGAGGTTTGCCTAACGGCCCCGACGCTTCGGGGTCCGCGTTGACGCGCTTGATCTTTCCAAAAAGGAGGTCCTTCCCTACATTAGAATTGATCAACTGTTAATCTAATATAAAGAGGACCTCATGATACATTCCGGAATAGACTTACACTCGAATAATATGGTAATTGTAGCAATTAATGACAAGAATAAGGTAGTACGAGAAGCAAAATTGCCGAGTTCCAAGCGGGCACTGGATGATTTTTTCAGCACGTTCGACGAGCCGGTCCAGGCTGTGGTGGAATGCACCAGCTTCTGGTATTGGTTGAGCGACTGGTGCCAGGATAATGATATCCAGCTAACGTTGGCCCATTCGAAGATGCCGGGGCCATCAGTTACGCCAAGGTCAAAACCGATAAGGTCGATGCGAAGACCCTGGCTGAATTGCTACGAGCCGACCTCATACCAGAAGCCTGCCAAGCGAAGCCTGACCGGCGGGAACTCCGCGAGTTGACCCGCGGGCGCCTGCGCATGATCCAGTGGCGCGGGAAGCTGCAGGCTACGATGTGGGGATTGGCGGCCAAGTACAATGTGCAGATCAGCGGGACGCAGTGGCGCTATCCCGGCAAGCTACAGCAATGGTTACAGCCCCAATTGCCATCAGTGGCCAATTTGCAAGCTCAGCTCATGCTTGGCCAGATTCGTCAGTTGCAAACCGATATTCACCGACTCGAAGAAGAAATTGAGCAGCAAAACACTTTTAATGAAGCAGCTGAGCGATTGATGGCGGTTCCAGGATTAGGAAAAGTTGGAGTATGGACAATCCTGGCTGAAATCGGCGACATCCAGCGCTTTCCCTCGGCTAAGTCCCGAGGATTCGGGATCAGTTACTGCCGGTTGGTTCCGGGCAGCTCCGACAGTGGGGGTAGCCATCGGCATAAATCCGGCAACAAGGATGGAAATAAATACCTAAGAGCCGCCTTCGGTCAGGCGGCGATTTCCGGATATACCCACTACAAAGTGGTCAAGAAATTCTATAAGAAAATTAAACGTCGAAGCGGGCGTCATGTGGCCCGAGCCGTGGTTGGGAAAGAACTGGCCAAGGGCGTCTGTCCCGAATTCTCGGGATAACGAAAAACCAAGAGTATAACGGATTTAAGGGGCAACCCACGCGGGTAGCTCCCCGAACCTACTGGCCTCAGCCTATAAACCCGGACGCCTAAGAGGAGGAATCGACTCCGTGCGTCCCGAGGCTTCGGGAGGAAATAGGCTGATTGGCCGGTTAAAGATCTGGGATGGTCTCACATTACCATTGAGACAGCTTCTGCATATTCGCGGAAGATAAGCCCGCAAAGGTGTTTGGATGCCAGCAGGCATGGTAATCCAAAACCGATCAACTGAACCCGGTCGCCAGTTGTAGGTTTGCTATTGGATGTGTTGAGATAGAAGTACGCTAAGGTAGGTGAGGACTATCTGCTTGACTTTTTCCTTTTTAAAGGTGTTATACCCACATCTTTAGAGTATTTCATAAGTTGTTTTTGATTATTGGATTTAAGAACTCCATTCCAAAAAGCCTATCTTTTATAGTGCTTTTTATATTTATAGTGCTTTTTATATTTATTGGGCATTGCAGGATGCATCCGCTTTGGTATTAATTTTAGCATTGTATTGAAACAATGGGCCCACTGGGAAAACGTGAGATTTGCTATAGGGTAATTACGATTTATGCCTGCATCCCTGCTAATTCTTTTGATTTGATTCCAGCTGAAAATACGTTTAAGAGTATCTCTCATACGCATTTTGGGATTTTCAAGCAATGAAGCCACAAAAGCTATATAGTTGTAATACTCGTGTGGATTGACCAATCGCTTTGTTCTCTGATCTATCTTTATCATAGCTGATTGTACAGATGGCTTTGGAGAGAATACTTCTGGAGAAACGCGGTTAACGATCGAGATATCGTACCACGTATTCCATCCTATAATCCTTGGGTCTGTCGAGTGCTCGGTAAATCGCTTGGCAGCACCCCACTCTGTAACAATGACTCCTTTCGTAAAAGAAGTTTTAGGGCAATCGAAAAGGTAACCAAAAATATCTGTAGTGATATTGTATGGAATATTAGCCACTACCTTAAATGAATTATTAGGCAGTGGCATATCTAAAAAGTTTAAATTGAGAACTTTTACATCAGGATTAGTACCAAATGATTTTTTTAGTGAATGCGCAAGATTGGTATCGAGTTCTACCGCTATTACTCTCTCGGCCTGTCGCGACAGAGGGCTGGTGAGAGCTCCTTTGCCCGCTCCAATATCAATGACCATATCATTGCCATTAATTTGGGCATGATTGAGCATTTCTTCAGCAATAGCATGATCATTTAAAAAGTGTTGAGTGTATTTAAGATTATTCATAATAAGATATACGCTGGATAACCCGGATTATTCATAAAAAAAATCATATTTGGGGTGCTAAAGTGTTATTTTCAGGGTACTTATCTGCCCTATAATAACCCTTAAAGCACACCCAAATATGAGTGATAAAACTACCGCTTTTTATCGAGGAAATACAGA
>DATGUX010000118.1:0-4407 GCA_035300985.1 Fodinibius sp. | reverse complement strand
TTGACGGCATCAGCAGAACCCGTGCCCTGCGGTGCTGTTATCTCTGCGTCGGTCAGTCCTGATGATAAGGGCTGCGAAGCCGGCATGCGCTTTTGAATGCCATCCACAACAATGGGTTCTACCATAACAGGCTGAGATTTTAACCTGAAATCAAGAGAGGTGGAAGCATTTGCGGGCACCCAAACGGTATCGCGTACGGGTTTGTAGCCCACATAGTTGATAGTGATGGTGTGATATCCTGACTCAAGTTTAGGGATGGTAAAATAGCCGCTGCCCTTAGTGGCAGCACCGCCGCTGGCATCAGCGAGCATAACATTGGCGCCGGCCAGCGGTTGGCCGGTCTGCCTGTCGACAACACGGCCCGTCAGGTCGCCAGTCAGGGCCTTTTTCCGGGGGACAGCGGTAAGTACATAAGTGCCCGAAGAGAGCTGAATAAAATCAAGCGGACTGCCATCCAGGATAATACGAAGTATCTCTTCGGGCTGCTTGTGCCGGGCGGTGGCATAGACCGTATGTTCCGGCATAATGGCCGGATCGTAGATGAGGTCCAGATCAGTTTCTTTGACCAGCCGCTGTAGCGCATATTCGATCGGTTCGCCTTTAAAGATAAAGGTGTAACTATTCGACTCGGGGTCCTCGTCAGTATCCTGGGCGGAAAGAGGGGGGGCGACACCGGCTAACAGAATAAGCAGTATCGTCCAGAGGTGTATATGGTCGTATATATGGGATTGTAATGCCATCTGTTTGTTAATACGATTGTGATACGATAAAAGTATCGCCATCTTTCCGGTAGCTTAGCCCTTGTGCCCGGCAGATATCGCTCAGGACTTGTTCGGCAGAGTTGACCTTAGACAGATAGATCGTAAGTGTGTCGTTAAGAATGTTTTGCGTTTCCGTGTGGATTTGAACGCCAAACCGGCGGCTGATTTCATCAAAGACGGCCGAAAGCGGTTGTCCTTCAAAGATGAGACTCTGGTTCATCCAGGCGGTGGCTTTTGACGAATCAGCTGTTTTAGGCGGCGTAGGGTTATTATTTTTGGATAACAAGCGGCTGATTTGTCCTGCTGCAAGAACGACCGAGCTTTCGGGCTGATTCTTGGCAGAAAAGCGAACCTGGCCTTCTTCCAGATAGACCACCGTTTGGGATTGGCCACGGGCTGGCTGTGTGTCCACATTAAATTTGGTTCCGGTTACAGTAATAAGTCCGGGCCCGGCTTTGACTTTGAAGGGAGCTTCGGAAGAGCGAACATCAAAGAAAGCCTCGCCTTCCAGCCTAACGGTACGGCCCCAGAAGTTAAACCAGCGGGCATAGGTCAGTTCCGATCCGCCGTTAAGTGTCACGGTGGACTGATCCGGAAGGACGGCGGTTCGAATGCTTCCATCAGGAACTGATATTCGGTTAGGTGTTGCCAGGTAACCCAGGCCTATGGCTCCAATCAGAAAGAGGGCTGCAGCGGCATAAAGCCAGGTGCGGAGACCGCGGGAAGAGGGAGCCTGCTCAATACCAACCTGGCGAGCCACTTCGCCGAAAGCCGCAGCCGTATCATCGGCAGTAACCGATAGGCCGAATTTGTCATCGGCTGCCGCGGCCTGTTCCAGCATAGCGTCAAAATCATTTGGTCGGTTGCCGGGCTTAGCGTTATTTGTTGAGGATTTCATAATTCAGTGATACGGTTATGGTTCTTCTTGTACTCATTCCATTGCTCTCTTAGGGTCTTCACCGCTGCCACGATGTGGTTGTTGACCGTTCGGGAAGAAACACCCATTACGTAGGCTATCTCATCATGGTCAAGGCCTTCAAAACGGCTGAGCCGCAGGGCCTCGCGCCGGCGACTGGGCAGCTGATCAATAAGCAGCAGCATTCTGGCACTCAGTTCATCATCGGCCGATACCAGCGATGGAATATAATCGTGCGACTGCAGGGCATGCTCGGGCAGCTCGCTGATAGCCAGGGTATCGGAGCTATGGTCGCGCAGGTAATTCAGTGAGCGGTTGCGCACGATCTGATACAGATACGAGAGCAGTGACTGCTCAGGATCGATAGCAGAGCGCTTCTGCCACAATCTGACAAATGATTCCTGCACGACATCCTGGGCTGATGCCTGTGTTTGCGTATAACGCCACGAAAATTTTACCAACCGCGGATGCAAGTGGTGGAACAGCCTCGAAAAGGCAGTCTCATCACCTGCTTTTATCTTCCGCGCCCAGCGGGCAATCTTCTTCTTTTCCGGGGATCCCATAGATCAATTTATTCAAGCTTGTACATCTTATATACACGAGAAAATACAACAATGACTATCATTATTCATCCGACCAGGCCACAGAATTACAGGGCAGGCGTCAAAATGCTTTTTAAGCCAGTGAAATAGCCTACAGGCTCCTTTGCCGTAATAAAATTTATAAACGGATTTTGTTTGAAGGGGTTTTGATCGTTACTCCTGAGCTAAACTGTTGTTATATTGCAACAGGTCGCCCATTTTGACTGGCGGATATATCCATAGAAGTGGTTGGGGTGACTTGTGTGGATGATGGGCGTGTGTTACCGGCGATGAACTCTCCAAATAGCACCTGCCGAACAAAACACCTGTGAGGCAGGCAATAGCAGGACCGCCGTTTTATTCTGTGGATTAGTGGTCCGTCTTTCAGCAGCTGCGATAAGTTGTCAGGAAGGAAACTACCGGTTAGCTTTTTATTTTTTTTGTAAGATTACCCTCTGAGACGATCTTACTTAACAGAGGAACAGTAAATCAGGCGGTATGACTGCTTCTTCATTACACCTTCGGATACCATTTGGGACCGAAATCATCTTAACTAAATCTCTAACGTTATGTCATTGGAATTTTATTTAGTTCCCAATAATATGACCGCCGGCTCTGATGACTATATGGCTATCAGTAAAAATTCGGTAACTTACACCATCGAAGATGTTTACGATCATATGACCCGTGAAGGCTCTACCATTACAAAAGCCGAAGCGCTTGCGGGCTATGAAGAGATTACGCAGGGAATCATCAATCTTGTAGCCACAGGCAATTCGGTAGTGACCCCACTGGCCCGCTACGGATCAAGCATTAAAGGCGTATTCAACGGCGAAGAGGACCACTTTGATCCCAATCGCCATAAGGTGCGCGTACATATATCTACCGGCAAAAGGATAAAAAAAGTAGCCGATAATATTCCCATTAAGAAAGTAGCAGTGCGAGAGCGCAAGCCAATGCTGACTTATTTTTACGATAATATATCCCAGACCCGCAATAATATTATTACCCCCGAACGGGGGGCGCGTATAAGCGGGTCATTACTGAAATTCAATGGGGATGATGCAGGCCAGGGCGTTTTCTTTATCAATATCGCTGATGGAAGTGAAACAAGGGTGGAGAGCCGGTTGCTTAAAAACAAACCGGGGGAACTTATTTTTTTGTCTCCGGATCTGGCTGCAGGAAGCTATCGGCTGGAAGTGCGCAGCATCATTATTGACACTACTGAAATACGCATCGGTGTGCTGTCTGATGAACTAACCGTAGCCGCCAGCAGCTAATCAGCACCGGATCAGGAGAATAGAATTCTTACTACTATGGCTTTACCAGAAGGGTCAATATTGATCAAGTCCCCGCTTCTTCCCAGTCCTCTTCTATGCTGGAAAAACATAAGACCCAGTCTTACGACCTGTAAGATACGGTCTTAAGCTGTATGAGACGGTATCTTGAGGAGCATAAGATATCGTCTTATGGAGAAAAAGCCCTCTCCTTGGTCCTACCTTCGTGATTGAAGGATCTGATCATTGTTATATGATGATTAGTTAATCCTTACAGCAGGTAGAGTGTATTCTTTGAGAGTCTTGCAAACCTCTTTTAATCAAAGAATTCCCCGAGACTTGACTCGGGATAAAACAAGAAAAGTTTGAAAACCTCAGGTGTTCATTAAGATAAAAAAAGAACTTATTCCTGTTGAATACCTCGGGGCTCTGCCCCGAGGATTGTTTATTATGGGTTTTTAGGAAGAACTGCTATATGTAGAAAACCATATGGCAGATTGAAACAATATTTCGATATTGATGCTATATTTAACAATCAATTTAGGCCGGTTGAAAAGAGCACGCATAGATTTTAACCAGTGGAAGGGCTCTCGGACAGGCTTTGCTTCAGTGGACTGTCTTTTCTTTTGTGGCCATAGTTTTTGTATTCGGATGAAGCAGCAGTCAATTAGTTTCAAGATAGAGATAAAATTCATAGATCTCGAATGGTTACCGGGCAAGGTGCAGGATTCAGGATGCAAGTTTCAGGTTACAGGATACAGGTAGCAAGGTACAGGATGCATGGTTGTGGCCTCGCGGGAATTCATTCCCGCGCTATTGAGGATTCTCAGAATATTCGAGACTCTCCATCCCATCATTCATCTTCTGCCGTC